>NZ_JBIVXJ010000018.1:30693-127009 GCF_044769185.1 Pseudomonas sp. NPDC090592 | reverse complement strand
CTTGGAGCGGCTCGGCTTCAAGGCCTTCCCTCGATGATCAGTCGAGAACTTTCGCCTTTTGAGAGGCGAAAGTCGAGATACAAGGAGCGGCCTTGCGTCGCGATGGCCTGCGCAGCAGGCCCCTGCAATCTCAGAACCTGGACCCAGGCTCCAGCAAAAAGTCCATCTCTTCACTGGTGCTCGGCCGCTCCAGCACCAGATTGCGGTGCGGGAAACGCCCGAACCGGGTAATCACCCGCTGGTGCTGCTCGGCATAGTCGAGGAAGCCTTCGAACAGCCGGCGGTTGGCCTCGGGCTGCTCATCCAGCAGCGTCTGATAACGCTCCACGCACAGGTTCTGCCAGTCCAACACCTCGGCATGCTCCAGCACCAGCAGCACGAACACCCGCTGAATCGGCAGCAGCTGGTAGTCCCAACCCTTCTGCAGGCCCTGCATGGCCACTACCTGGGCACGCCGGTCACCCTCGAAGGCGCGCGGCGTGTCGCGGTAGATCATGCGCGGCAGCTGGTCCAGCAGAATCAGCAGGCCCAGCCAGCCCTGCGGGCTTTGCTGCCATTCGTCGAGCCCGCCCGCCAGGGCGTGCTCGACCAGGTCGCCAAACAGCGCCTGGGCATCGGCATCGTAATGCTTGCCGAACCACAGCGTGCTCTTCTCGTCAGCCACGGCCTGGGCACTGGTGCCCCAACCGAACCACCACTCCAGCAACGGCTGCCAAGGTGCGAGCATGACTTACTCCTTGTGGTAGGCGGTAACGCGCTCGACCTCTTCCTTCGAGCCGAGGATGACCGACACACGCTGGTGCAGGCTTTCTGGCTTGATGTCGAGGATGCGATCGTAACCGTTGGTGGAGGCGCCGCCGGCCTGCTCGATGATGAACGACATCGGGTTGGCCTCGTACATCAGGCGCAGCTTGCCCGGCTTGCTTGGCTCGCGGGCGTCACGTGGGTACATGAACAGGCCGCCACGGGTCAGGATGCGGTGCACGTCGGCCACCATCGAGGCGATCCAGCGCATGTTGTAGTTCTTTTTCAGCGGGCCGGTCTCGCCTGCCAGCAGTTCGCCCACGTAGCGCTGTACCGGGGCTTCCCAGTGGCGCTGGTTGGACATGTTGATGGCGAACTCGGCGGTGGTTTCCGGTACGCGGATGTTTTCGTGGGTGAGCACGAAGCTGCCCAGCTCGCGGTCCAGGGTGAAGCCTTTGACGCCGTTGCCCAGGGTGAGGATCAGCATGGTCTGCGGGCCGTAGATGGCGTAACCGGCGGCGACCTGCTGGGTGCCTGGCTGCAGGAAGGCGTTTTCGTTCAGGGTTTCGTTCTGGCTCAGGTACTCGTTAGGGCAACGCAGTACCGAGAAGATGGTGCCGACCGAGACGTTGACGTCGATGTTCGACGAGCCGTCCAGCGGGTCGAAGACCAGCAGGTAGGCGCCTTTCGGGTACTTGCCCGGGATCTGGTAGGCGTTGTCCATTTCTTCGGAGGCCATGCCGGCCAGGTGGCCGCCCCACTCGTTGGCTTCCAGCAGGATGTCGTTGGAGATCACGTCCAGTTTCTTCTGGACTTCGCCCTGCACGTTTTCAGTGCCCATGCTGCCCAGCACACCACCCAAGGCGCCTTTGGACACGTGATGGCTGATTTCCTTGCACGCACGCGCCACCACTTCGATCAGGAAGCGCAGATCGGCAGGTGTATTGTTGCTGCGGGTCTGCTCAATCAGATAGCGACTCAGGGTAACGCGGGACATGTATGGCTCCGAACGGATTGGGGGATGAAAAACCCCCGCAGTTTACAGGGAGAGTTGCAGGCTAGCGAGTGATGAGACTCGCCACGGCTCTCTGACGGCACAATAGGTCGGTAGTTCAGCATGCGCCAGGCCGGTGGTCAGGTTGTGGAGCCATTCGCGGGCACGCCCGCTCCCACAGGTGATTCACAAAACCTGTGGGAGCGGGCGTGCCCGCGAATAGGCCAGCACAGGCCTACCTCAATCCAGTGCCTTCCAGATATCGGTCGCATATTCGCGAATGGTGCGGTCCGACGAGAACCAGCCCATCCGCGCCGTGTTCAGCACCGCCATGCGCCACCACTCCTGCGGCGTGTGCCACAGCTCCTCGACCCGCCGCTGGGCATCCCAGTAGGCATCGAAGTCGGCACAGACCAGGAAGCGGTCATAGGCCACCAGCCCGTCGATCAACCCGGTATAGCGCGAAGGGTCGTCCGGCGAGAACACGCCGCTGCGGATCGCCTGCAGCACATCGCTCAAGCGATTGGACGCAGCAATCGCCGCACTGGCGCCAAAATCACCCGCCTTCTTGCGGGCCTCGACCTGCTGGGCGGTCAGGCCAAAGATGAACATGTTGTCGGCACCCACCTGCTCGCACATCTCCACGTTGGCACCATCGAGGGTACCGATGGTCAGCGCACCGTTCAGGCCGAACTTCATGTTGCTGGTACCAGAGGCTTCGTAACCGGCCGTGGAAATCTGCTCGGAAAGGTCTGCCGCCGGAATGATGCTTTCAGCGAGGCTGACGTTGTAGTTGGGCAGGAACACCACCTTCAGCAACCCACGCACGGTCGGGTCGTTGTTCACCACCCGGGCAATGTCGTTGGTCAGCTTGATGATCAACTTGGCCTGGTGATAACTGGCCGCAGCCTTGCCGGCAAAAATCTTCACCCGCGGCACCCAGTTGGTGCCAGGGTCGTTGCGTATGGCCTGATACAACGCCACGGTGTGCAGCAGGTTGAGCAACTGGCGCTTGTATTCGTGGATGCGCTTGACCTGCACGTCGAACAGCGCCTCGGGGTTTACCGTCACGCCAATGCGGTCCTGGATGATGCTGGCCAGGGCGCGCTTGCTGTGCAGGCGCTGCGCGGCGAACTGCTTGCGAAACCCGGGTTTTTCGGCAAATGGCACCAGGCCAGCCAGACGCCCTTCAGGGTCGTCCTTGATTTCTGGCCCGAGTGCTTCAACCAGCATATCGGTCAGCTGAGGGTTCGACTGGTACAGCCAGCGGCGGAAGGTAATGCCGTTGGTCTTGTTGTTGATGCGCTGCGGGTAAAGCTTGTGAAGCTCGGAAAAAACCGTGCTCTTCATCAGCTTGCTGTGCAGTGCCGACACACCGTTGACACTGTGCGAGCCAAGGAACGCCAGGTTGCCCATGCGCACCCGGCGGCCGTTGTCTTCTTCGATCAGCGACACCGCGCGCAGCACATCGAAATCGTGCAGGCCTTTGGCCCGTAAGGCGTCGATATGGTAGGCGTTGATCAGGTAGATGATCTGCATGTGCCGTGGCAGCATGCGCTCCATCAGTGCCACCGGCCAGGTTTCCAGGGCCTCGGGCAGAAGGGTGTGGTTGGTGTAGGCGAGCGTGCCGACGGTCAGCTCCCAGGCCTTTTCCCACGGCACTTCGTGCTGATCCACCAGCAACCGCATCAACTCGGCTACGGCAATCGAAGGGTGGGTGTCGTTAAGCTGGATAGCCGCCGCGTCGGGCAGGTTGAGCAGGTCTTTGTGCATGTTCAGGTGGCGACGCAGCAAGTCTTGCAGCGAAGCCGACACAAAGAAGTACTCCTGGCGCAGGCGCAGCTCCTGCCCGGCCTCGGTGCTGTCGGCCGGGTATAGCACCCGCGAGATACTCTCTGCACGGGCGACTTCGGCCACAGCCCCCAGGTGATCACCCGCGTTGAAGCGCTCCAGATGCAACTCTTCCAGCGCCCGCGCACGCCACAAGCGCAAGGTGTTGACGCTGGAGCCGCGCCAACCGACCACGGGCGTATCGTAGGCTACCGCCCGCACCGTTTCACCCGGCGACCAGACCTGGCGCTGGGCTCCGTTGCCATCGCTCACGGTTTCGACGCTGCCGCCGAAACTGATCGGGTAGATCACCTCGGCACGCTCGAACTCCCAAGGGTTGCCGAAATCAAGCCAGTTTTCGGTCTGTTCCTGCTGCCAGCCATCGACCAGGGCCTGACGGAACAGGCCATGCTCGTAGCGGATGCCGTAACCATGGGCGGCAATACCCAGGGTGGACATGCTTTCCATGAAGCACGCTGCCAGTCGACCAAGGCCTCCATTACCCAGCGCGGCATCGGGTTCGAGCAGGCGGATGCGCTCCAGGTCCACGTCCAGCCCTTCCAGGGCATCACGGGCGATGTCCAGCAGCCCCAGGTTGCTCAAGCTGTCGTAAAGCAAGCGCCCGATGAGAAACTCGAGGGAAAGGTAGTACACCCGCTTCTGGCTGCGTCGATAGGCCTGGCGGGTATGGTCCATCCAGTGGTCGACCATGTGATCGCGCGCAGCCAGGGCAATGGCTTCGAACCAGTCATGGTCGAAGGCGTGCTCCGGGTCCTTGCCGACCGCATAGGTCAGCTTGTTCAGTACGGCGGCGCGAAAATCCGCGACTTCGGCGTCACGTGCTTTAGGTTCCTGGGACATGCGACATCCTCGGGCAAGTTGACGAAAGCGGAGGGAGAGTGATGAGACTAGACCCTTCGACAGGGAGCGACGGTTACTGTTCGCAGTTTTCATGCCCACTCTGCGAATTCGGCAAAAGGTTGTTCATATTTTGAACAATTCCGGTATCATCGCGCGCCCCAAGACCGTGATCCACCCTATAAAGATGAAAACGACCCTGATCGCCGCCGCCGAAGTCGACCGCCTGGAGACTTGGCAGCGTTACGCCAGCCACATGTGCGGTGGCTGCCACTCGACCTGTTGCACCCTGCCGGTGGAGGTGAAGATCAAGGATCTGATCCGTATCGGCGTGGTAGACGAGTTCGAAAAAGACGAACCGCCGAAGAACGTGGCCAAACGCCTGCAGAAGGAAGGCATCATCGAGCGCTTCAACCAGAAGTCGGGGATCTTCACCCTGACCCGGATGAGCAACGATGACTGCATGTACCTGGATCGTAAAAGCCGCCTGTGCACCATTTATGACAAGCGCCCGGATACCTGCCGCAACCACCCCAAGGTCGGGCCGCGGCCGGGGTATTGTGCGTACAAGCCCAAGGTGGTTGGGCGTTGACGCCTGCGTTAAGACTGAATAGACTTTTAGTCGTCTTGATGTACACGGAGCTTCCTTCAGGAAGTGTCTAGACGCCGCCACTTGGTTCCGGCCGTGCCGGTTGATGGGAGAGATCCCTGAGGGCATCCGCGATACGACCCCCTTCATTGGGGGTTTCGTATTTTTACGGCCTGCTAACGCCTTACAGGTCGTCGAATCGGCTCATTCCTCAGCTTCTTCAACATCAGCAGCCAACCCTTGATTTTCTCGTGCCTTTTCAGGTTCGTCGGCCGGCTTGAGGGATGGTCCTGGTCCCGTACATAGGCACTTTCAACATGCACCTTCAAGGTACGGGCGGAATCACCGCGCAGGTTGAAATACACCTCGTATCGGCTCCCTTCTGGATAGCCAAACTGATTACCTTCCAACGTCAGCCAGTTGCTATGACCAGTAAACAGGCATTGCCGATCGGCCAACGAAGCCATGATGGCCGGCAACTGCAATGAAAGGCTGTGTCGCACCGGACAAAACGCTCGCCGAATGCCTCGATGGTCAATCAGCAGACGATCTTGGCCAATATCATGAAAATCCAACTCCATACCTTGCTTAGGGCCATAGCTTACGCAGTGGCTCGAGTACTCCACGACCAATGTCAAAGCTTGTATCCCTTGTGCTTCAAGCCCTGGGATTGCCAGTAGGTGTGATTCAGGGCGCAAATGAAGCAAGCTCCAGCGGGTACCGGCAACCTCAATTTGGCCACGGGCCAAATGCTCCTTCCACCCCTTGCCTTTCATTGTCAGTCTCAAGCAATTTCCAGCAGGCAGCCTACTGTGGCTATCGGCGATTGCCAAAAACTGCTTGGTAAACAATTACTTCCATAGAAACATCAAGGCATAAAAAAACGCCCCCGGCCTTTCGACCGGAGGCGTTTTCATTCAGCCTGAGCTAACTCAGTTCTTGGCTTTCTTGGCAGCGCGGGTACGCTCGCCTTCGTCCAGGATCTTCTTGCGCAGACGGATCGACTTAGGCGTCACTTCGCACAGCTCGTCGTCCTGGATGAATTCCAGGGCCTGTTCCAGGGTGTGGCGAACTGGCGGTACCAGGGCGATGACTTCGTCTTTGCCCGAAGCACGCATGTTGTCGAGTTTCTTGCCTTTGGTCGGGTTCACACCCAGGTCGTTGTCACGGCTGTTCAGACCGATGATCTGACCGTTGTAGATCTCCTGGCCGTGTTCAACGAACAGCTTGCCGCGAGCCTGCAGGGTTTCCAGCGAGTAGGTCAGTGCCTTGCCGGTCTCGACCGAAACCAGTACGCCGTTCAGGCGGCCGGACATCTGGCCCGACTTCATGGTGTCGTAACGATCGAAGATCGAGGTCAGGATGCCTGCACCGTTGGTCAGGGTCAGGAACTGGTTACGGAAACCGATCAGACCACGGGCTGGAATGTTGTACTCCAGACGCACACGGCCCTTACCATCCGGCACCATGTTGGTCAGGTCGCCTTTACGCAGGCCCATCTCTTCCATGACCTTGCCCTGGGATTCTTCAGGGATGTCGATGGTGACGTTCTCGAACGGTTCCTGCTTCACGCCGTCAACTTCACGGATGATTACTTCAGGGCGGCCTACGGCCATCTCGAAGCCTTCACGGCGCATGGTTTCGATCAGTACCGACAGGTGCAGCTCACCACGGCCCGATACCTTGAACTTGTCAGGGGAATCGGTTTCCTGAACGCGCAGGGCTACGTTGTACAGCAGCTCCTTGTCCAGGCGGTCCTTGATGTTACGGCTGGTGACGAACTTGCCTTCTTTACCGCAGAACGGCGAGTCGTTGACCTGGAAAGTCATGGAAACGGTCGGCTCGTCAACGGTCAGCGGCTTCATCGCTTCTACCGCATCCGGGGCGCACAGGGTGTCGGAGATGAACAGCTCGTCGAAACCGCTGATGCAGACGATGTCGCCAGCCTGGGCCTCTTCAACGTCTACACGGTGCAGGCCGTGGTGGCCCATCAGCTTCAGGATACGGCCGTTACGCTTCTTGCCGTTGGTGTCGATGGCAACAACCGGGGTGTTCGGCTTGACGCGACCACGGGCAATACGGCCAACGCCGATAACGCCGAGGAAGCTGTTGTAGTCCAGTGCGGAGATCTGCATCTGGAACGAACCGTCACGGTCAACATCCGGGGCTGGTACGTTGTCGACGATCGACTGGTACAGCGCGGTCATGTCTTCGCCCATTTCGGTGTGGTCCAGACCGGCAATGCCGTTCAGGGCCGAGGCGTAGACCACTTTGAAGTCCAGCTGCTCGTCGGTAGCGCCGAGGTTGTCGAACAGGTCGAAGATCTGGTCCAGAACCCAGTCAGGACGCGCGCCCGGGCGGTCAACCTTGTTGATCACGACGATTGGCTTCAGGCCAGCTTCGAACGCCTTCTTGGTCACGAAGCGGGTTTGCGGCATCGGGCCGTCCTGGGCGTCGACCAGCAGCAGCACGGAGTCGACCATCGACATTACACGCTCAACCTCGCCACCGAAGTCGGCGTGGCCGGGGGTGTCGACGATGTTGATGTGGTAGCCGTTCCAGTTGATGGCGGTGTTTTTCGCCAGAATGGTAATACCGCGCTCTTTTTCCTGGTCGTTGGAGTCCATGACGCGCTCGTCGTTGAGCTCGTTACGCTCCAGGGTGCCGGACTGACGCAGGAGTTTGTCGACCAGGGTGGTTTTACCATGGTCAACGTGGGCGATGATGGCGATGTTACGCAGATTTTCGATCACAAGTGTATCTCGATCAGAGGATTCGGTTGCCGCCCAGTGTAGGCGGCCAATATGTACTGTTTAAGGCTCAGCGGGCCCGGTGGTCGGGAGGGCGATGGCGGATACTGCCGCCATACAGCCCCGGCGTCTTATGTCGGACGATAAACACGCACATTGGCATGTCCCTCACTGAGCAGGTGGTGTGCGTGCAAACGGCTCATCACACCTTTGTCGCAATACAGCAGGTACTGGCGCGTTGGGTCCAGGTGCTTGAACTTGCTGTTGATCGCGTAGAACGGCATGGCCTGGACTTCGATACCTTCCAGCACCAGAGGTTCGTCTTCCTGGGCATCCGGGTGACGAATGTCGATGATGATCTGGCCGGGGAGCGCCTCGGCTACTTCCTCGATTTCGATGTCCTTGCCCAGTTCATCGATCACGTGGTCGATGGAAATGAACTTGGCACGTTCCAGGGCGCGCTCCAGCACGGCCATGTCGAACTGCTTTTCTTCGTGCTCCATGCGGTGACGCTTGGCATGGGTGGTAGGGTTCACCGAGATCACGCCGCAATATTCCGGCATGTGCTTGGCGAAGTCGGCGGTGCCGATCTCGGTGGCCTGGTCGATGATGTCCTGCTTGTGGCTGGCCAGCAGCGGGCGCAGCACCAGCTTGTCGGTGGCCGAGTCGATGATCGACAGGTTCGGCAGGGTCTGGCTGGACACCTGGGAAATCGCTTCGCCGGTCACCAGCGCGTCGATCTGCAGGCGGTCGGCCATGTGCGCGGCACCGCGCAGCATCATGCGCTTGAGGGTCACGCCCATGTAGCTGTTGTCGACCTTGTTGAGGATCTCGCCAACCACTTCTTCGAACGGCACGCTGATGAACAGCACGCGCTGGCTGCTGCCGTACTTCTTCCACAGGTAGTGGGCCACTTCCATCACGCCCAGTTCGTGGGCACGGCCGCCGAGGTTGAAGAAGCAGAAGTGGGTCATCAGGCCGCGGCGCATCATCTGGTAGGCCGCCACGGTGGAGTCGAAGCCACCGGACATCAGCACCAGGGTCTGCTCCAGGGCACCCAGCGGGTAGCCGCCGATGCCGTTGTGCTGGTTGTGAATCACGTACAGGCGCTGGTTGCGGATCTCCATGCGCACTACCACTTCAGGCGTCTTCAGGTCGATGCCGGCGGCGCCGCACTGCTGGCGCAGCTGGCTGCCGACGTAGCGGTCGACGTCCATCGAGGTGAAGTCGTGGTGGCCGCCGCGCTTGCAGCGCACCGAGAAGCGCTTGCCGGCCAGCAAGTGGCCGAAGTGGTGCTTGCACTTGGCGACGATGTCGTCGAAGTCACCCAGCGGGTATTCCTCTACCTGCAGGAAGTGGGTGATACCCGGCGTGCAGGTGAGGCGCTCGATCATCTCGCGCTGGACTTTTTCGTCTTCGACGCGGGTGACCACTTCGAGATTGTCCCAGACACCATCGACCGCGAGCTCAGGGTCGAGGTCCTTGAGCACGTTGCGGATGTTCTTGCCGAGCTGGCGGATGAAACGCTTGCGCACCGGCCGGCTCTTGATGGTGATTTCTGGGAAGACTTTGACGATAAGTTTCATTGGTTAACAGCGCGCGCAGGGCCTGCCGAAAATGTGGGGCGCGAATTATAGCGGAAACTGCTCAGGATTTGACCAACTTTTGTACAGAAGGTCGGATTTATATTGCCTGCACTGGCCTCATCGCCGGCAAGCCAGCTCCCACAGGTCATCCACAGGCCTCAAGACTTGCGCCCTACCTGTGGGAGCTGGCTTGCCGGCGATGAGGCCCTCAAAGGAAGCACACCCCTCAAGCCATGCACCACATTAGTGCATCAATGCCAAAATCCGCATCTAAAGAGTGCACTTTTACATCCCAACCCACCGCCAAATGCCCGCAAACGCCCCCTTTTATCCCTGGCTCGCCATTTTCGGGCACTGGCATGCAATTTGCTCCCTTGTGAGGCAGGTAAGCTTGGCCGACTATCCGCGCCCGGCAACACCCTTTTTCCAGGGCAGCGGCCCACCGCGCTCTAGACCATCCGGAGGACAATATGTCGAAGTCGGTTCAACTCATCAAAGATCATGACGTCAAGTGGATTGATCTGCGTTTCACGGACACCAAAGGCGTTCAGCACCACGTGACCATGCCGTCGCGTGATGCGCTGGACGAGGACTTCTTCGAAGTCGGCAAGATGTTCGACGGCTCCTCCATCGCTGGCTGGAAAGGCATCGAAGCTTCCGACATGATCCTGATGCCGGTTGACGACACCGCCGTACTGGACCCGTTCACCGAAGAACCTACCCTGATCATCACCTGCGACATCGTCGACCCGTCGAGCATGCAGGGCTACGATCGCGACCCACGGGCAATCGCCAAGCGCGCCGAAGAGTACCTGAAGAGCACCGGCATCGGTGACACCGTATTCGCCGGCCCAGAGCCAGAATTCTTCATCTTCGACGAAGTGAAGTTCAAGTCGGACATCTCCGGCTCGATGTTCAAGATCTTCTCCGAGCAAGGCTCGTGGATGTCTGACGCTGACGTCGAAGGCGGCAACAAAGGCCACCGTCCAGGCGTGAAAGGCGGCTACTTCCCGGTTCCGCCGTTCGACCACGACCACGAAATCCGTACTGCCATGTGCAACGCACTGGAAGAAATGGGCCAGACCGTCGAAGTGCACCACCACGAAGTGGCGACTGCCGGCCAGAACGAAATCGGCGTCAAGTTCAACACCCTGGTGAAGAAGGCTGACGAAGTGCAGGCCCTGAAGTATGTCGTGCACAACGTTGCCGACGCCTACGGCCGTACCGCCACCTTCATGCCGAAGCCACTGTACGGCGACAACGGCTCGGGCATGCACGTGCACATGTCGATCTGGAAAGACGGCAAGAACACCTTCTCGGGTGAAGGCTATGCCGGCCTGTCCGACACCGCCCTGTACTTCATCGGCGGTATCATCAAGCACGGTAAGGCCCTGAACGGCTTCACCAACCCGTCGACCAACTCGTACAAGCGTCTGGTACCAGGCTTCGAAGCCCCGGTAATGCTGGCCTACTCGGCGCGTAACCGCTCCGCTTCGATCCGTATTCCTTACGTCGGCAGCCCGAAAGCCCGCCGTATCGAAGCACGCTTCCCGGACCCATCGGCCAACCCGTACCTGGCCTTCGCGGCCCTGCTGATGGCTGGCCTGGACGGTATCCAGAACAAGATCCACCCAGGCGATGCTGCCGACAAGAACCTGTACGACCTGCCACCAGAAGAGGCCAAGGACATTCCGCAAGTGTGCGGCAGCCTGAAAGAAGCCCTGGAAGAGCTGGACAAAGGCCGTGCGTTCCTGACCAAGGGCGGCGTGTTCTCCGATGACTTCATCGATGCCTTCATCGAGCTGAAGTCGGAAGAAGAAATCAAGGTCCGCACCTTCGTACACCCGCTGGAATACGAGCTGTACTACAGCTGCTGATCTGACCGGCGCCTGGCGCCGATGAGATGATCAACACGGCCTCCTTCGGGAGGCCGTTTTCGTTTTTGCACCAGGTAAAAACCACCCTCGCCACGCTATGCTCTATCTTGGTGCAGCAAAAAGCACCCTGCCCCTATTTGCTCCCCAATCTGGTTCACATGAAACGTTTCATCCAGAGTTTCTGATCCGAATTTGCGCAGATACAGGCCTTTATCGGCAAATCCCGCTTCTTTTCGGAGCTTTGGTTTGTTTCTTGCATTTCTTGCGGGTAGACAGCTTCGCACCAGCGGGGCCACCGCACCTGGCCCTGGCCAAAGCAGTGCCAGGCAAGCGCCAAAAGAGGTCAACGACGCCTTATGACCATCAGCGATGCGCAGCACCGTCTGCTTCTGGACAACCTGACCACCGCCACGTTGCTGCTCAATGCCGAGCTGCGCCTGGAGTACATGAACCCGGCCGCAGAAATGCTGCTGGCCGTCAGCGGCCAACGCAGCCATGGGCAGTTCATCAGCGAGCTGTTCACCGAGTCGACCGAGGCGCTCAGCTCGTTGCGCCAGGCGGTCGAACAGGCGCACCCGTTCACCAAGCGCGAAGCGCAGCTGACCTCGCTGACCGGGCAGACCATCACCGTCGATTACGCGGTAACCCCTATCCTCAACCAGGGCCAGACCCTGCTGCTGCTAGAGGTGCACCCACGCGACCGGCTGCTGCGCATCACCAAGGAAGAGGCCCAGCTGAGCAAGCAGGAAACCACCAAGATGCTGGTGCGTGGCCTGGCCCACGAAATCAAGAACCCTCTCGGCGGCATCCGCGGCGCAGCGCAGTTGCTGTCACGCGAACTGCCCGAGGACGGCCTGCGCGATTACACCAACGTGATCATCGAAGAGGCCGACCGCCTGCGTAACCTGGTCGACCGCATGCTCGGTTCGAACAAGCTGCCGTCGCTGGCCATGACCAACATCCACGAAGTACTGGAGCGCGTTTGCAGCCTGGTCGAGGCTGAAAGCCAGGGCTGCATCACTTTGGTGCGCGATTACGACCCAAGCCTGCCGGACGTGCTGATCGACCGCGAGCAGATGATCCAGGCCGTACTCAATATCGTGCGCAATGCCATGCAGGCGATCAGTTCGCAGAGCGAACTGCGCCTGGGCCGCATCACCCTGCGCAGCCGCGCCTTGCGCCAGTTCACCATCGGCCACGTGCGCCATCGCCTGGTCGCGCGGGTCGAGATCATCGACAACGGCCCGGGCATTCCGCCGGAACTGCAAGACACCCTCTTCTATCCCATGGTCAGTGGCCGCCCGGACGGTACCGGGCTGGGCCTGGCCATTACCCAGAACATCATCAGCCAGCACCAGGGCCTGATCGAGTGTGAAAGCCACGCAGGCCATACCGCCTTCTCGATCTACCTGCCCCTGGAACAAGGAGCCACCGCCTCATGAGCCGAAGTGAAACCGTATGGATCGTCGACGATGATCGCTCCATCCGCTGGGTCCTGGAAAAAGCCCTGCAACAGGAAGGCATGACCACCCAGAGCTTCGACAGCGCAGACGGTGTAATGGGCCGCCTGGCACGCCAGCAGCCGGACGTGATCATTTCCGACATCCGCATGCCGGGCGCCAGCGGCCTCGACCTGCTGGCGCAGATCCGCGAGCAGCACCCGCGCTTGCCGGTCATCATCATGACCGCCCATTCCGACCTGGACAGCGCCGTGGCGTCTTACCAGGGCGGCGCCTTCGAGTACCTGCCCAAGCCGTTCGATGTGGACGAGGCGGTCTCGCTGGTCAAACGTGCCAACCAGCATGCGCAGGAACAGCAAGGGCTGGATGTGCCGCAGAACCTGGCGCGTACCCCGGAAATCATCGGCGAAGCACCGGCCATGCAGGAGGTGTTCCGCGCCATTGGCCGCCTCAGCCACTCCAACATCACCGTGCTGATCAACGGCGAGTCCGGCACCGGTAAGGAACTGGTGGCCCACGCCCTGCACCGCCACAGCCCGCGGGCGGCGTCGCCGTTCATTGCCTTGAACATGGCAGCCATCCCCAAGGACCTGATGGAGTCCGAACTGTTCGGCCATGAGAAAGGCGCCTTCACCGGTGCTGCCAACCTGCGCCGGGGCCGCTTCGAACAGGCCGACGGCGGCACCTTGTTCCTCGACGAGATCGGCGACATGCCCGCCGACACCCAGACTCGCCTGCTGCGTGTGCTGGCTGATGGCGAGTTCTACCGGGTTGGCGGCCATGTGCCAGTCAAGGTCGACGTGCGCATCATTGCCGCGACCCACCAGAACCTGGAATCGCTGGTGCAGGCCGGCAAGTTCCGCGAAGACTTGTTTCACCGCCTGAACGTGATTCGTATTCATATTCCACGGTTGGCAGACCGCCGCGAGGACATCCCTGCCCTTGCCCGCCACTTCCTCGCCCGTGCCGCCCAGGAACTGGCGGTAGAGCCGAAGATCCTCAAGCCGGAAACCGAAGAGTTCATACGCAACCTGCCGTGGCCAGGCAACGTGCGGCAGATGGAGAACACCTGCCGCTGGATCACGGTGATGGCCTCCAGCCGTGAAGTGCTGATCGGCGACCTGCCGCCCGAACTGCTGAACCTGCCACAAGATGCCGCGCCGGTGACCAACTGGGAGCAGGCCCTGCGCCAGTGGGCCGACCAGGCGTTGGCCCGTGGGCAGTCCAACCTGCTGGACAGTGCGGTGCCGAGCTTTGAACGGATCATGATCGAGACGGCCCTCAAGCACACCGCCGGGCGGCGTCGGGATGCCGCGTTGTTGCTGGGTTGGGGGCGCAATACCCTGACGCGCAAGATCAAGGAACTGGGGATGAATGTGGCTGGGGGGGATGACGAGGAAGGTGATGAGCACTAATCCTCAGTAATCCTGCAAGATCTTTGGGGCTGCTTTGCAGCCCATCGCGACGCAAGGCCGCTCCCACATGATCACCTCTGCCCTCGGGCTGATGCGGTCCCTGTGGGAGCGGCCTTGTGTCGCGATGGGCCGCAAAGCGGCCCCAGCCATTTCAGCTCCGATGCACCGATCCTGTGCCCCATGCACCTCGCGAAGGCACAAATCCCCTCAAAACCCGGCCAAATCCCCCTCAAAGCCCAGTATTTGCAGGTTGTGCAAAACTGGCACGCCCCCTGCAATAGCTAATACATACCCAGTTTCGGGGGCCCTGGTACAGGCAGGCCGGGTGAACCCCTCTTTTATTTGCAGCACCGCCCGTTTCGGGGACCTCGGTACAGGCAGGCCGGGCCATCCCCTCTTTACACGCAGTACGCCGTAGCCCTTTTGGGGACCCTGGTACAGGCAGGCCGGGATATCCCCTCTTTTATTCGTGCAGCTTCACCTGCACCCGCCAACGCCCAGCGTCCTCTGCACCGGCCCACTCGCCGTGCAGGGGGCGCGCGGCCACCACCGTCAGCAACAAGCCTTCCTTGCTGTGCTGCACCCGCCAGCTCACCGGCTTGCCTTGCAGGCTCAGTTGCCCTTGCTGAGCCTTGCCTTCGGCCTGGAACAGCAACGCCACCGTACCTTCGACATTCTCGCCATGCAGCTTGGGCTCTTCGTTGAACCACAGTTCCAGGCCGTTCTCTACCACCTGCACCTGCTGCAACTCACGCTCGTCGGGCGCAGTCAGACGGCCGATCATCAGCCCCACCATCACCCCGACTATCGCCAGCGACAGCATCATCCGCGGCATCGCCTTCGATCGCACGTCCGGTTCAGGGGTAGAATGCCCGTCATCTTCACGCTTGGAGCCGTGCATGTTTCACGTCATCCTTTTTCAACCAGAAATTCCGCCGAATACCGGCAACATCATTCGCCTGTGCGCCAACAGCGGCTGCCACCTGCACCTGATCGAACCCATCAGCTTCGAACTGGATGACAAGCGCCTGCGCCGCGCGGGGCTGGACTACCACGAGTATGCCACGCTCAAGCGCCACGAGAGCCTGGCCGGATGCCTGGAAAGCCTGGGTAACCCAAGGCTGTTC
This sequence comes from Pseudomonas sp. NPDC090592, assembly GCF_044769185.1. Lineage (NCBI taxonomy): Bacteria > Pseudomonadati > Pseudomonadota > Gammaproteobacteria > Pseudomonadales > Pseudomonadaceae > Pseudomonas > Pseudomonas sp. NPDC090592. The sequence continues at coordinate 111,779 of NZ_JBIVXJ010000018.1, read as the reverse complement.
GCCTTCACCACCAAAGGCTCGCACCCGTTCCATGAAGTGGCCTACCAGCCGGGCGATGCCTTCTTGTTCGGACCGGAGAGCCGCGGGTTGCCAGCCGAGGTGCTGGACAGCCTGCCGCCCGAGCAACGCCTGCGCCTGCCAATGCGGCCGGGGTGCCGTAGCCTGAACCTGTCGAATACCGTGGCGGTGACCGTGTACGAGGCGTGGCGGCAGAATGGGTTTGCCGGGAGTTGATGGGGCGCCTGTGCTGGCCCTTTCGCGGGCTCGCCCGCTCCCACAGGGACCATACAAGGCTTGAGTAAAGCGCAACACCTGTGGGAGCGGGCATGCCCGCGAAAGGGCCCTAACAGCCAACAAAAAAGCGCCCCGAGAGGCGCTTTCCTGGTACCGGCAGCGATTACTGCACGGTCGGCGCTTCGCCCGCTTCCTGCATGCGCTGCATTTCTTGCGCGTACAGGGCATCGAAGTTGACCGGCGACAGCATCAGTGCCGGGAACGAACCGCGGGTCACCAGGCTGTCCAGGGTCTCACGGGCATACGGGAACAGGATGTTCGGGCAGAACGCGCCCAGGGTGTGGCTCATCGAAGGGGCATCGAGGTTGGCGATCAGGAAGATACCCGCCTGCTGCACTTCAGCGATGAAGGCCACTTCGTCACCGTTTTTGACAGTAACCGACAGGGTCAGTACCACTTCGTGGAAGTCGCCTTCCAGAGCTTTCTGCTTGGTGTTCAGGTCCAGCGCAACGCTCGGCTCCCAGCTCTGGCGGAAGATCTGCGGGCTTTTCGGGGCCTCGAAAGACAGGTCGCGCACGTAGATGCGCTGCAGGGAAAACTGTGGGCTGTTGTCTTCTGCAGCAGCGCCGTTGGTCTGTTGGTCAGTCATGGCAGATCCTTATCCTAATGTTTTTGAATGCAGTGCAAATCAGGCCGCCAGCAACGCGTCGAGCTTGCCGGCGCGCTCCAGGGCATAGAGGTCATCGCATCCACCGACATGGGTGCTGCCGATCCAGATCTGCGGCACCGACGTACGGCCGGCCTTCTGGCTCATCTCGGCACGAACCTGCGGCTTGCCGTCGACCTTGATTTCCTCGAAGGCCACGCCCTTGCTCTCAAGCAGGTACTTGGCGCGCATGCAGTAGGGGCAGTAGTCGCTGGAATAGACGATGACGGGCTTCATATCACTTCACCAGGGGCAGGTTATCGGCTTTCCAGCTGGAAACGCCACCGCTCAGTTTGGCGGCGTTGTAACCAGCCTTGAGCAGCTCGCGGCAGTGGGTGCCGGACTGCTGGCCCATCGCATCGACGATGATCAGGGTCTTCTCTTTGTGCTTTTCCAGCTCGCCCATGCGAGTGGCCAGCTTGTCCTGCGGGATGTTCACCGCACCGACGATGTGACCGGCGGAGTATTCCTTGGCCGGGCGAATGTCGACTACCAGCGCCTTGTCGGCATTGACCAGGGCGGTCAGTTGGCCATTGCTCAGGCTCTGGCCGCCACGGCGGATTTCATTGATCAGCAGCAGGACCAGCAGAATGAGGAAGATCGCAACCAGGATGTAGTGATCTGTCGCGAATTGAATCAGGTGAGCAACCATCAGCGGTGTTCCAGGCGATTGAAAATGCCGGCCAGTATACACAGCCCCTTGGTGCCACCAAAGCCCGGTGGGCCGGCCACAAAGCCAGCTTCATGTTGCCATCACCGGCGCGCCGGTCGGGGGAATGGGACGATTATTCGCCGCAGGTGGCGTATTTGCCCTAAAATGCGTTTCTTTATCATCTTTGAACAACCGTGAGTTTGATTGATGACGAGTACGCCCAAACCCCTGGTCCTGATCATCCTGGATGGCTTCGGCCACAGCGAAGTCCCCGAACACAACGCCATCTTTGCCGCCAATACACCGGTCTATGACCGCCTGCGCGCCACCCAGCCGCATGGCCTCATTTCCGGTTCAGGCATGGATGTCGGCCTGCCGGACGGGCAGATGGGCAACTCCGAAGTCGGTCACATGAACCTGGGCGCGGGCCGCGTCGTCTACCAGGACTTTACCCGGGTGACCAAGGCCATCCGCGACGGCGAGTTCTTCCAGAACCCGGTGCTCACCGGCGCAGTCGACAAGGCAGCCAGTGCCGGCAAGGCCGTGCACATCCTTGGCCTGCTGTCCGATGGCGGCGTACACAGCCACCAGGACCACATCGTTGCCATGGCCGAACTGGCCGCGCAGCGTGGAGCCGAAAAAATCTACCTGCACGCCTTCCTCGATGGCCGCGACACCCCGCCACGTAGCGCGCAGTCGTCGATCGAACTGCTCGACGCCACCTTCGCCAGGCTGGGCAAGGGCCGCATCGCCAGCCTGATCGGCCGCTACTACGCCATGGACCGCGACAACCGCTGGGACCGTGTAAGCGCTGCCTACAACCTGATCGTCGACAGCGCTGCCGAATACACCGCGGATAGCGCCCAGGCCGGCCTGGAAGCTGCCTACGCCCGCGACGAGAGCGACGAGTTCGTCAAGGCCACGCGCATCGGTGAGGCCGTCAAGGTCGAAGACGGCGACGCCGTGATTTTCATGAACTTCCGCGCCGACCGTGCCCGCGAGCTGTCACGTGTGTTCGTGGAAGCCGACTTCAACGAGTTCCCGCGCGCGCGCCTGCCGAAACTGGCGGCCTATATCGGCCTGACCCAGTACTCGGCGAAGATCGCGGCACCGGCGGCCTTTGCGCCATCGAGCCTGAACAACGTGCTGGGTGAGTACCTGGCGAAAAACGGCAAGACCCAGCTGCGCATTGCCGAAACCGAGAAGTACGCCCACGTTACCTTCTTCTTCTCCGGCGGCCGCGAAGAGCCGTTCGAAGGCGAAGAGCGCATCCTGATCCCGTCGCCGAAGGTCGCCACCTATGACCTGCAGCCGGAAATGAACGCGCCGGAAGTGACCGACCGCATTGTCGAGGCCATCGAGCAGCAGCGCTTTGATGTGATCGTGGTCAACTACGCCAACGGCGACATGGTCGGCCACACAGGCGTGTTCGAGGCTGCGGTGAAGGCGGTTGAAGCGCTGGATACCTGCGTCGGCCGCATCGTCGATGCGCTGGCCAAAGTGGACGGCGAAGCGTTGATCACTGCCGACCACGGCAACGTCGAGCAGATGGAAGACGAATGCACCGGCCAGGCGCACACCGCGCATACCACCGAGCCGGTACCGTTCATCTATGTGGGCAAGCGCAATGTGAAAGTGCGTGATGGCGGCGTGCTGGCCGATGTTGCGCCGACCATGTTGAAGCTGCTGGGGCTGGAAAAGCCTGCGGAAATGACGGGTACTTCGATTCTGGTTGACGCCTGATCAGTGTATTGGGGCCGCTTTGCGGCCCTTCGCGGGCATGCCCGCTCCCACAGGGTCGGCGACACACGCTGCTTTTGTGGGAGCGGGCGTGCCCGCGAAGGGCTGCAAAGCAGCCCCAATAACACATGAATTCCAGACAAACGCCCCCCTGCACCCGCAGCGAGGCGTTTTTTTTGCCCGCCCGGGCGGGCATACTAGGCCAGTCTCCATCCTTGGTACGCCAAACCCCATGCTTCGCGCCCTGATCCTACTCGCCCTGTCTTGCCTGCTCAGCCCGGCCTTCGCCGATGAGCGTGCACAGACCCAGCAGCAACTGGACGCCACCCGCCAGGACATTGCCGAGCTCAAGAAAACGCTGGGCAAGCTCCAGGAAGAAAAGGCCGGTGTGCAAAAGGACCTCAAAACCACCGAGACCGACATCGGCAACCTCGAAAAGCAGGTGGAGGCGCTGCAGCAAGAACTAAAAAAGACCGAGGGCGATCTGGAGCGCCTTGATACCGAGAAAAAAAAACTCCAGAGCGCCCGCGTTGAACAGCAGCGGTTGATCGCCATCCAGGCCCGTTCGGCCTACCAGAACAATGGCCGCGAGGAATACCTCAAGCTGCTGCTCAACCAGCAGAACCCCGAGAAATTCGCCCGTACCCTCACCTACTACGACTACATCAGCAAGGCGCGCCTGGAGCAACTGCGCACCTTCAACGAAACCCTGCGCCAACTGGCCAACGTCGAGCAGGAAATGGCCACCCAACAGCAACAGCTGCTGGCCCAGCGCGCCGACCTCGACAGCCGTCGCCAGGCCCTTGAGGCCGAGCGTGGCAAGCGCCAGCAGGTACTGGCCAGGCTCAATGGCGACATGAAGGACCGCGACCAGAAGCTGCAGGCCCGCGAGCAGGACCAGGCCGACCTGTCCAAAGTACTCAAGACCATCGAGGAAACCCTGGCCCGGCAAGCCCGCGAAGCCGAAGAAGCGCGCAAGAAAGCCTTGCTGGCCCAGCAGGAAGCGGAAAAACGCCGCCAGCAGCAGGCCCTGGCCGCCGCCGCTGCCCGCGAAGAGGCCAAGGAGCCGGTGGAGCCACCGAAGAAGGCCCGCACCACCCTCGGCCCGATGGTTTCCACCGACGGCGCGAGCTACGGCGGCGCATTTTCTTCCGCACGGGGAAAACTTCCGTGGCCCGTGAATGGTCGATTGCTGGCACGCTTCGGCGATGCGCGCGGCAGCGATGCCCGGGCCAAGTGGGACGGCGTGATGATCAGCGCCAACCCAGGCACCCAGGTACGCGCCGTACACGGTGGGCGTGTGGTGTTTGCCGACTGGTTACGCGGTGCCGGGCTTCTGGTCATTCTCGATCATGGCAATGGTTACCTGAGCCTTTACGGCCACAACCAGAGCCTGCTCAAGAGTGCCGGTGATATCGTCAAGGCCGGTGAAGCCATTTCCACCGTAGGCGACAGCGGTGGCCAGGACGCGGCAGGCTTGTACTTCGCCATCCGCCAGCAGGGCCGGCCGACCGACCCTGCGCAGTGGTGCCGGGGCTAGTCAAATTTCTACGGCGTAGCCTGAATGCTGCGCCGATGCTCCCCAGGGAGCGCCTACAGGATCAGGAGTTCGTTCGACATGCTGCACTCGCCTCGTCTCACCCAGCTGGCCCTGTCCATCGCCCTGGCGGTCGGCGCGCCCCTGGCCACCGCCGCCGAGCCGGCCAAGGCCGCCGCAGTGCCCGCCACCGAGGTGACCGCCAAGGCGCCGCTGCCGCTGGAAGAGCTGCGCACCTTTGCCGAGGTCATGGACCGCATCAAGGCGGCCTATGTGGAGCCGGTGGATGACAAGACCCTGCTGGAAAACGCCATCAAGGGCATGCTCAGCAACCTTGACCCGCACTCGGCCTACCTCGGCCCCGAAGACTTCCAGGAGCTGCAGGAAAGCACCAGCGGCGAGTTCGGCGGGCTGGGCATCGAAGTGGGCCAGGAAGACGGCTTCATCAAGGTGGTTTCGCCCATCGACGACACCCCGGCCTCGCGTGCAGGCGTGCAGGCTGGCGACCTGATCGTCAAGATCAACGGCGCACCGACCCGCGGCCAGACCATGACCGAAGCCGTCGACAAGATGCGCGGCAAAATTGGCGAGAAAATCACCCTGACCCTGGTGCGCGACGGCGGCAACCCGTTTGACGTGACCCTGGCCCGCGCGGTTATCCAGGTCAAGAGCGTGAAGAGCCAGTTGCTGGAGAACGACTACGGCTACATCCGCATCACCCAGTTCCAGGTCAAGACCGGCGACGAGGTGGGCAAGGCCCTGGCCAAGCTGCGCAAGGACAACGGCAAGAAGCTGCGCGGCGTGGTGCTGGACCTGCGCAACAACCCGGGCGGCGTGCTGCAATCGGCCGTGGAAGTGGCCGACCACTTCCTGACCAAAGGCCTGATCGTCTACACCAAGGGCCGCATCGCCAACTCCGAGCTGCGCTTCTCGGCCGACCCGGCCGACGCCAGCGAAGGCGTACCACTGGTGGTGCTGATCAATGGCGGCAGCGCCTCGGCCTCGGAAATTGTCGCCGGCGCCCTGCAGGACCAGAAGCGCGCCGTGCTGATGGGTACCGACAGTTTTGGCAAAGGCTCGGTGCAGACCGTACTGCCGCTGGCCAACGACCGGGCACTGAAGCTGACCACTGCATTGTACTTCACCCCCAACGGCCGCTCGATCCAGGCCCAGGGCATTGTCCCCGACATCGAAGTGCGCCCAGCCAAGCTCACCGCCGAAGTCGACACCGACAACTTCAAGGAAGCCGACCTGCAAGGTCACCTCGGCAACGGCAACGGCGGCGCCGACCGCCCGACCGGCAGCAGCAAGCGCAAGGAGCGCCCGCAGGATGACGACTTCCAGCTGAGCCAGGCCCTGAGCCTGCTCAAGGGCCTGAACATCACCTCGGGCAAGTGATGCAACCCATGCGTTATCTGCTGTGCCTGCTGTTCTGCCTGTTGGCCGGGGTCGCGCAAGCGGCGCCGGCCGGCAAAGCCTACATGAGCATCATCATCGACGACCTGGGCCAGAGCCCCGAGCGTGACAGCCGTACCCTGGCCCTGCCAGGCCCGGTGACCATGGCGATCATGCCCGACACCCCGCACGCCACCGACTTTGCCCGCCAGGCACACAAGGCTGGCAAAACGGTGATCCTGCACATGCCCATGGACCCGGCCACCGGGCCCTATGCCTGGCACCCCGGCATCCCCATCGAGGAACTGGCCAGGCGCCTGGACGCCGCCTTGCTCAAGGTGCCCTACGCCGCTGGCATCAACAACCACATGGGCAGCCGCATGACCGCCCAGCGCGAGCCAATGACCTGGCTGATGGGCGAGCTGCAGCGCCGTCATCTGTTCTTCGTCGACAGCCGCACCAGTGCCGCCACGGTTGCGGCTGCTGAAGCACAGGCACAAGCTTTGGCGCATGTATCACGGGATGTGTTCCTCGACGATGTGCGCACCGCCGAGGCGATCAACGGGCAACTGCAGCAAGGTATTGCCCTGGCCCGCAAGCAGGGCTCGGCTGTGCTGATCGGCCACCCTTACCCACAAACGCTTGAAGTACTGGAACGCGAGTTGCCACGCCTGAAAAGCCAGGGTATCACCTTGGTCAAACTGCAACAGATGATCGCCGAGCGAAGCAACCAGGCCATGCCCGCGCATGGCAAGCATGGCCGTTACAGCAACCGCTGAGCGGGCTGCACACTCGCAGACCCGCTCAATGGAACGGAATGATTCCCCTGGCTTGCTCCAGCGTCAGCTTGCCACGGTGCAGGCGTTGACCGGCAACAGCAGCAAGGCGGCTACTCATGCGGCGTTGGCTCCAGGTCTTCAAGTGACCGGCATTGAAATCCTGGGCAAAGGCGTCAGGCGAGCGGAAATGAAAATGTGCCGCCCAGAGATTGCGCCGGCTCGGCAGGCGTAGAACCCGGTATTCGTCAAAAGCACTGCCGTCCTGCATGGTTCGCCGTTCGCCGTATTCCACCGTGATCAAACCCTCTGCGTGCAGAAAGCGCAGGGCTTCGGCGGTGGGATAGCGGGTGTCGGTGTAGAGGGTGGTCAATTGAAGCTTTTTCTCTGCACGCAATGCGTCTGCCTCCCGCTCCAGGGCCCGCAGCAGCGAATCGTTGCCTCCGCCAGTGCGTACGGTATTCGCCGCCTGGTCCAGTTTTCCCAGCTGCTGGTCGAACAACTGGGCGAGCAAGGCACCCTTGATATCGTTCTCGACGTACGACCGGGCCTTTATCCGCAGCCCATTGCCTTCGTCCAGTAGTGACTGTACCCACATGGGCAGATCGCCCGAGGGGGGCTCGGCTGGCAACGCGGGCCGTTTTTCCTCTCGCTCATGCCATTGGCCCTGCACCTCTTCGAAGGTGGCCAGGACCTCACCGCTGAACGCCTCACGCACCTCAAGCAGGCGCTGGCCCTGCGCTTCGGTTTCCGTTCCGATCAGCAGCTGCCCCTGAGCATTGCGCACCAACCGTTGCGGCACGCTGGACACCGTGTAGGGTGAACGCCTTGCCGGCGCGTGGCCTTCATCCTGCTCGCGAACCGCCTCGACCAAGCGGTTTCCCGCGTCCAGCTTGAGCTTGCCGACGTGTTCGCGGTAGCGGTCGATCATTGCCGGCTCAATCAGTCTGCCGCCTTCTTTGCGGATCCGATCGCTGTTGAGCAGCGCGGCAGTGTATTCATCCCAGGCCTCCTGCAAAACGACAATCCTGTCCTGTGCCGGCAGGTTGGCGAAGTCCAGTTGCCCGTGGGTATCGGCTGCATTGCGCAGGTTCAGGCCTACCAGCTCCTCTCTGTAGCCGGCAAGCGTATTTGCCCCGGTGCCGCTGTCCAGGTGCAACGCAAGGTCAGCTAGATTCAACACCTGGTGAGTACGCAACTGAACCGTATTGAAGCTACGCAAGGCAATCAATTGCGCAACGGTCCGTGCAGGCTCCCCTGGTGCACCGGCAATCTCGAAGTCTTCTGCTGTTTCAGCTAACAATTCATCAAGATGCTCGTAGCGCGCAAGTATGCGCTCCTGAAGCCCGACAACGGCCTCCAGCTTGATGCGAAACCGCTGATACAACTCAGGGACGCGAGCGATTGGCTGACCATCCATCGCCCTTTGCATTTCGGCAAGTTGTGGGTAATCGGTAAGGTTCCATAGTTCATTGATGATGAAGTCGTTATTACGGATGAGGCTCTCGCGAGTATTCAGCTCGTGTTGCGGAATAATGTCATCCCAATTGCCCGTCTGGCGCTCGCTGGCATACTTTGGCTCCTTGAGAGCCGCCAGCAACGGCAGTATTGCCTTTTCGGCCCCGACACCGGCCTCTAACTGTTGTAGCGACTCATCCCGCTGCCTGGAACCCTCCAACTCCCACTCGGCTATGCGTTTATCGTATTGCTGGAGCAGATCCTGCAACTTGGCCGCGTCAACGCCATCCGGCAGCGCGTTTAGATCTTCGGCTGTTTTGGCCCTGAGGTCTTTGAGGTTTTTCAGCCTTTTTCGCGACTCCAGCGAGCTTTGGGCCATGCTGCCAAACTGCGCCCTTGAATGGTCAACCTGTTGGTCTAGCTGGTTGATCTTTACATGTAACTCATGGAACCGGGTTGCAAGCCGAGCCCGGGCCGCGCTTTGCTTCATGCCACCAGCAAGGCGAAGCGAGGTGTCCACTCGCCACACGCCATCGGCAAGGCTCAGCCACGGGCCGGGGGCGCCGCTGGAATCAACTACCCGAACGCCAACCGGCAATAGCTCAACGCGATAGGTGTCACCCGCCAGACCTGCGTAATAGTTGCCATCGACAAGGTACAAGCCCGTCGCCGCCCCACTCCCCAGCGCTCTCTGGCCATTGAGGGACACATTTGAACGCATGGCCTGCAGTGCTTGCCGTTGCCTGGGCGGTAGCCAGTTGAAGCCATTCTGGCCGCGCCAGGAAAAATCAAGCCAGCGCCCGAGCGGCACTTCGCCCGCAACTACCGCTTGCTCGACAGGGGTGACCGCCATTTCGGCATAGGCCCCGCGCTGCGCTCCAGGCCATTCGAACACCGCTGCATCGGGAAATTCATGAAGCGGCACTGCTTGCGGGGGTTGGCCTGCATGCAGCAACGCCATGCCCATGTTCAACATCAGGTCGACAACAGCAGCCGAACGGCCAAATTCGTCACCTTGCTCAAGCGCCTGCAGGTCGTTGTTCAGGGACCCAAGCAACTGAACGAGCCAGGCCACAGAAGCCACAGGCCCACGAATCAGCAACGTCACCACATCGAACAACAGCCAGGCACCTTCGCACAACGTCTGCCAGCGGTTTTCGCTGTTGGATACCGACTGTTCTTGCGCAAGTTCCAAGAGCAAGTCGCGATTCGCGCCATAGAGCCTTTCGTCAAGGTCGTTGCGCCAGAACCCGATAGCCAACGCGGCAGGCTCAGGCGTTGCAGGGGGCGTATAGAAGTCGATACCGATAACAGCGATGTGGGGCTCCAGGAGCCCACCGTTCTGATAGATCGGGCGAGCCGCCGGAGCCATCCAGTCAACGATGCTGTCCTGCAACAAGGTCGACGCGCGGGCATGCTCCAGCAGGGCCGCAAGGCTTGCATACTCACGCAGGGTGTCCTGCCGGAACAAAGGGCGATACAGCAACACCAGCGACGGCTCGGCGCAATACAGGATGTACATGCCACGCACGGTATCGGTTTTCTGCGACGTCGGGCTGCGCTTGAAAGCCAAAGGGAACAACATCATCCGCGGCGTTTGCGGGTCTACATGCCCGGCACAGAAGTCGACCACGCATTGCAGCCCTGCCTCGGAAACCTTGCGCTCGAGCCTGGCGGTGACCGCGCTGGCAAGCATTGCGCTGCGCCACTCCCTTCCCAGCCGGGTGACTCGCTCTGCGCGCTTGCCAGGGTCATCCAGTTGCGTGGCAACGTAGGCCGGGTAATGGCCGCCGATATCCACCTTGGCTACCAGGCCTTTGGCCGCATCGATAGTCAGCCACTGTGGCACAGGGCTGCCGTCGCGGCAGCGCAGCCGCTTGATGATGGCCCCCTTGAGGGAGGCAAGGTTGCCGATGGCAAATTCGCTGAGGGTCTTGCTGCCGACGTACACCAGCGGCTCGCCGCCCCCGGTGCCGGTGGCTGCACCGCCTGGCATACCTTGCGCCAGGTACAGGTCCAGCAGCAGGTCGTCTGGTGAACAGACATCGTCATGGTCAATGCGAATCTGCTGCGCCAGCCGCTGGCGGGTGAAGTCATGCAAGGACTGAACACCCTCCAGCGCGGCGATACCGTCAGCCTCAAGTTGGTAAGTAGCAATCTGCAGCAGCGCGGCGCTCCAGGCAAAGCTGTCCTGGGCGCTACTGGCACGCAAACCCAATGGCAGTTTTACCGCTGGGGTATCGTTCTCGTAACTGACGAACCATGGCGAAAGGTCGCTCAACTGGGCGAAACGCTGCTCAAGTTCGCTGATGCTGCCAAGTGCGCCGCAACCTGCCCGGTCAACCCTGCTGAACAAGGTCTCAAGCAACAGGGCAACCTGCTGGGCAAATACGTTGCCTTCTACAGGGTATCGCTGCCAGCTCATCTGCTCGAAGGTGTAACGTTGCGCCAGCTCGTCACGCAAGGCCTCACCGAATGCAGCCAGCGAAGAAAAGCTGCGCACCACGCCAGACGGCGCGCACCACAACACAACCTGGCGCTCATCCCGTTCACCGAGCACCAGCAGGTGGCACAGCAGTTCATCATGCTGCAGCGAGGCACTGGTCAGTTGCGCCTTGATGAGGAACACCGATGGCTGGTCGGCCCCACCCCGGACAAGGCCGCGAATGCAAGCCTGTTCCTGCTGATCCAGGTGCTGCAGGGGCAAGCCGCGCAGCAGGGCCGTTTTCAGCAACAGTTGCAACCAGCGGTCCCGGCTCACACCCGCGCTATCCTCTGCCGCCCAGTACTTGAGCTGGGCCTCGGCAAAGCACTGCGGCAAGCGCTCGACCAGTTCATTCAGCGCGTCTGACAGCCCCTCCAGTTGCCGGGTATCCAGCTCACTGTGTGAGCCTGCAAAGCGGTATGACGCTGTCAATGCGAGGTTGTAGTGCCGCCCGTCGGCCAAGGGTTCGATACTCAGCAGCTTCGGCTCCAGCAACGCATACAGTACCCGGTCGAGGAAGGGCTTCGTGCCCCAGTAAGCCGTGTCAGGGTCCGGGCTATCCAGCATCAACGGCTCGGCGGTTGTCAGGGACGGTGTCACATCAGCCAGCCACGGCAACTCGGCCAGCATCAGTTTCAACAGTTCTTCGCTGGCGACCTGGCGCAGGGTTGGCCGGCCTGCGAATTGCCTGGCAACAGTTTGCCTGAAGTCGAATGTGCGGTTCTGCGTACTGCTCATAGCGTGTGTGCCTCCATGAAAACCCGGGAGGCTGCAACACACGGGGTCGATGCCCGCGCTACATATTGCTTGAGCAAAAAAAAGGCCCTGCTCAGTTTGAGCAGGGCCTTCTGTTCAGCGCATCAGCTTCAGCTGTACACACGCCCCAGCAACTGGCGGTGGCTTTCGAACTGGTCCAGCACATCACGCACGATCTGCTCAGGCGTAAAGCCCATCAGGTCGTACTCCTGGCTGCCATCGTGCAGGTACACCTCGGCACGGTAGAAGCGCTGGCGCACTTCCGGTTCGCCTTCCACCGGTGCTTCGCTCGGTGCGGCCATGTAACCGTCCAGGCTCACTTCGTATACGAACGGGTTACCCTCGTCCATCATCACCCGCAGGCCCATCATGTTGCGCGACTGGCCAACCCGGGTTTCCACCTCGAAGCCCAGTGTCTGCAGCTGCGCAGCGGCTTCTTTCAGGGCCGGAGTGACCTGTTTGTCCATGAAGCGCTGCACCACGGCCTGGGTTGGCTGCAGTTCCAGCTGGGTCAGGCGCTCGCTGAAGCCGCGACGGCCACGGGCAGCCAGCTCGGCACGTTCCTGCTCCACTGCCACGTCCTGCTTCATGGCCTTGTACAGGCCGAACATGAACAGCACCAGCACCACCGAGAACGGCAGGCCGGCCAGCACCACCATGGTCTGCATGGCTTCGAAGTTACCGGCAAACAGCAGGCCAATGGTGACCAGGGTAATGACCACCGACCAGAACACCACCATCCAGTGCGGGGCGTCTTCGTCGACCTTGCCGCCCTTGCACGACAGGTTGGCCATCATCACCGCGCCGGAGTCGGCCGGGGTGAGGAACAGCACAAAGCCCACGAACACCGCCACACCGATCACGATCTTCGCCGCCGGGAAGTATTCCAGCAGTTGGTAGATCGACATCGACGGTTGCTCCAGCGCGGTCTTGCCCAGCTCCACGGCGCCCTGGTTGATCACCAGGTCCAGCGCGGTGTTGCCGAAGATCGACAGCCAGGCCAGGGTAAAGCCCAGCGGGATCAGCAGTACGCCCATGACCAGTTGGCGCACGGTGCGGCCCTTGGAGATACGGGCAATGAACATGCCGACGAACGGGCCCCAGGAAATCCACCAGGCCCAGTAGAACACGGTCCACAGGCCCAGCCAGCGCTCGGACTTGCCGGCCTCGCCTTCATACACATACAGGTCGAAGGTTTTCAGCACGATGCCGTTCAGGTAGTCGCCGACGTTCTGCACGAAGCCGTTCAGCAGGTGCAGGGTTTCGCCGCCCAACAGCACGAAGATCAACAGGCCGCTGAACAGCATGATGTTCAGGTTGGACAGGCGGCGAATGCCGTTTTCCACACCGGAAACCGCCGCCACCGTCGCCACGCCGGCCATGACCAGGATCACCACCAGCAGGTTGGTCTTGCTGTGGTCCATGCCGAACAGGTATTCCAGGCCGGACGACACCTGCATCGAGCCGATCCCCAGGTTGGTCACCAGGCCCAACAGGGTGACGAACATGCCGAAGATGTCCACGGCATTGCCCGCGGCACCCTTGACCCAGCGCTCACCCACCAGCGGGTACAGCGCCGAGCGCAGTGCCAGCGGCTGGTTGTGGCGGTAGGCGAAGTACCCCACGGCCAGGCCGACCAGGGCATAGATCGCCCAGCCGTGCAGACCCCAGTGCAGGAAGGTCAGCTGCAGGCCCTGGCGCGCCGCTTCGAGGCTGGCCGGGGTGCCTTCCGGTGGGTTGAAGTAGTGGTCCAGTGGCTCGGACGCACCGAAGTACAGCAGCGAAATACCGATACCGGAGGAGAACAGCATGCCGGCCCAGGCGCCGTAGCTGAAGTCCGGCTGGTCGTCCTTGCCGCCCAGCTTGAGGCTGCCGTAGTCGGAGAAGGCCAGGTAGACGACGAACACCAGGTAGCCGCAGATGACCAGCATGTAGTACCAGCCAAAGGTGCGCGTCAGCCATTTCTGGGCCACGCCCAGCACCTGGCCGGCAGTTTCGGGTACAGCGATCAGCAAGGCAGTCAGAACAAGGATCATCAGCGCGGAGGTGAAGAACACCACGCGGTTGACCCGGACCCTCTCGGCGGGGGGCTTGGTAAGTGAGGCAGAACTCATTGCACGAATGCTCCGGGCAGTACGGCTGTGGAGGCTAATCAGTCTTTCCCGAGCAATTGGTGGAATATCCCCACTGCGTCAGGTGTTATAAAAGCACCCTGGAAACCGTGATCCCGAATCGATACGTTGCAAAAAAACAGACAGGTGGCCTGCTGAAAATGCCACGCCTCAGCTGAGGTGCGCGCATTCGTCACAGATCACCCCGCCCGCTCCAAGGGCCTGTCGCAGGGCCAGTGACCGTACGGCAGAATCTGCATTTCGCATCGCTCATGCCCGTCAACGCCTTGTATTCCGGGGGTTACGCGATTTCCTGGGGTGTCAATCCGTGCCTTCTCGACCGCCTGAAAAACTGTCAATGGCACAAATTGTCGCAGAGCTTATTCTTTATTGATTGAACGTTCAATCAAAACAAAATAGACTGGCCTTCGCCGAGTCAGCCGCCCGTCGTCTGCTCGCAGGCCTGAGGAGATAGCAAGATGCCCAAGGTCGGTATGCAACCCATCCGCCGCCAGCAGTTGATCGAAGCCACGTTGCAGGCGGTCGATCAGGTCGGTCTGGGGGACGCCAGCATTGCGCTGATTGCCCGTTTGGCCGGTGTGTCGAACGGCATCATCAGTCACTACTTTCGGGACAAGAACGGCCTGATCGCAGCGACGATGGGTTACATCATGAACATGCTCAACGAAGGCGTTCGAGCACGTCGCCAGGCCCTGACGGAGGACAGCCCGCGCGCTCACCTTAAAGTGATCATCGAGGGCAACTTCGATGCCAGCCAGGTGAACGGCCCGGCAATGAAAACCTGGTTGGCCTTCTGGGCTTCCAGCATGCACCAGCCCGATTTGCACAGGTTGCAGCGGATCAACGACCACCGCTTGTATTCCAACCTGTGCTGCCAGTTCCGCCGCGCCCTGCCGCTCTACCATGCGCGCAAGGCAGCCCGCGGCCTGGCGGCCCTGATCGACGGCTTGTGGCTGCGTGGTGCCCTGTCGGGTGATGCATTCGACACCGACCAGGCGATACGGATTGCTTACGAATACATGGATCTACAACTGGCTAAACAGCACACCCTGAGTACCAACGACCAGGCTGCTGACCAAGCGCGCACGGCCCTTGCCAACCCGGCAGGAGCGTGACGCGCAAGCCAAACCACACACTGCACTTGCGAGGACACTATGGCCCGTTTCGGAACGCAAAAACTCTACATTGATGGCGCTTACGTCGACGCTGGCAGCGATGCCACCTTCGAAGCCATCAACCCGGCCACCGGCGAAGTCCTCGCCCACGTACAGCGTGCTACCGAGGCCGACGTCGAGAAGGCTGTGGAAAGCGCCGAGCGCGGCCAGAAAGTCTGGGCAGCAATGACTGCCATGCAGCGCTCGCGCATCCTGCGCCGCGCCGTCGACATCCTGCGTGAGCGCAACGACGAGCTGGCCATGCTGGAAACCCTGGACACCGGCAAGTCGTACTCCGAAACCCGCTACGTCGACATCGTCACCGGCGCCGACGTGCTGGAGTACTACGCAGGCCTGGTACCGGCCATCGAAGGCGAGCAGATCCCGCTGCGTGAATCGTCCTTCGTCTACACCCGCCGCGAGCCGCTGGGCGTGACCGTGGGTATCGGTGCCTGGAACTACCCGATCCAGATCGCCCTGTGGAAATCCGCCCCTGCCCTGGCCGCTGGCAACGCGATGATTTTCAAGCCGTCGGAAGTCACTTCGCTGACCACCCTGAAACTGGCCGAGATCTACACCGAAGCCGGCCTGCCGAACGGTGTGTTCAACGTCCTGACCGGCAGCGGCCGCGAAGTCGGCACCTGGCTGACCGAGCACCCACGCATTGAAAAGGTGTCCTTCACCGGCGGCACCACCACCGGCAAGAAGGTCATGGCCAGCGCCTCCAGCTCGTCGCTCAAGGAAGTGACCATGGAACTGGGCGGCAAGTCGCCACTGATCATCTGCGCCGACGCCGACCTGGACAAGGCCGCCGACATCGCCATGATGGCCAACTTCTACAGCTCGGGCCAGGTGTGCACCAACGGCACCCGCGTGTTCATCCCGGCTGAAATGAAGGCGGCATTCGAAGCCAAGATCGCCGAGCGCGTTGCCCGCATTCGCGTTGGCAACCCGGAAGACGAAAACACGAACTTCGGCCCGCTGGTCAGCTTCCCGCACATGGAAAACGTGCTGGGCTACATCGCCAAGGGCAAGGAAGAAGGTGCCCGCGTGCTGTGCGGCGGCGAGCGTCTGACTGCCGGTGAATTCGCCAAGGGCGCCTTCGTGGCCCCAACCGTGTTCACCGATTGCACCGACGACATGACCATCGTCAAGGAAGAAATCTTCGGCCCGGTGATGAGCATCCTCAGCTACGAAACCGAAGAAGAAGTGATCCGTCGTGCCAACGACACCGAGTACGGCCTGGCCGCCGGTGTGTGCACCAACGACATCACCCGCGCCCACCGCATCATCCACAAGCTGGAAGCCGGTATCTGCTGGATCAACGCCTGGGGCGAATCGCCAGCCGAAATGCCGGTTGGTGGCTACAAGCAGTCGGGCGTGGGCCGTGAGAACGGCGTGAGCTCGCTGGCTCAATACACCCGCATCAAGTCGGTCCAGGTCGAGCTGGGCGGCTACTCGTCGGTCTTCTGACCGACAGCTGCAAGTCGCTAGCTTCAAGCTGCAAGAAAGAGCCGGTCGGCGTATGCCACCGGCCCTTGCAAGCCTCATCCATTCGCGAGCTTCGCACGACTGCTTCTTCTTGCAGCTTGTAGCTTGAAGCTTGCCGCTCATATGGGAGAAACCCATGGAATACGATTACATCATCGTCGGTGCCGGTTCGGCCGGTAACACCCTGGCCACCCGCCTGACCGAAGACGCCGGCGTTACCGTACTGCTGCTGGAAGCCGGTGGCCCCGACTACCGCTTCGACTTCCGCACCCAGATGCCAGCCGCCCTGGCGTTCCCGCTGCAAGGCCGCCGCTACAACTGGGCCTACGAGACCGACCCGGAGCCGCACATGGACGGCCGCCGCATGGAGTGTGGCCGCGGCAAGGGCCTGGGTGGCTCGTCGCTGATCAACGGCATGTGCTACATCCGCGGCAACGCCATGGACTTCGACGGCTGGGCAGAACAGCCAGGCCTGGAAGACTGGACTTACCTCGACTGCCTGCCGTACTTCCGTAAAGCCGAAACCCGCGACATCGGCCCGAACGACTACCACGGTGGCGAAGGCCCGGTCAGCGTTGCCACGCCAAAAGCCGGCAACAACCCGCTGTTCCACGCCATGGTCGAAGCCGGCGTGCAAGCCGGTTACCCGCGCACCGAAGACCTCAACGGCTACCAGCAAGAGGGCTTTGGCCCGATGGACCGTTCGGTAACCAAGAACGGCCGCCGCTCCAGCACCGCCCGTGGTTACCTGGACCAGGCCAAGAAGCGCCCGAACCTGACCATCGTCACCCACGCCCTGAGCGACCGCGTGCTGTTCGACGGCAAGCGCGCAATTGGCGTGACCTACCTGGTCGGCGACAGCGAAGAGCGTGTTGAAGCCCGTGCCCGCAAGGAAGTCATCGTCAGCTCTGGCGCCATCGCTTCGCCGCAACTGCTGCAACGCTCCGGCGTCGGCCCGCGCGCCCTGCTGGAAAGCCTCGACATCCCGGTCGTGCACGACCTGCCGGGGGTTGGCGAAAACCTGCAGGACCACCTGGAGCTGTACCTGCAGTACGCCTGCACCCAGCCGGTGTCGCTGTACCCATCGCTGCTGTGGTGGAACCAGCCGGCCATCGGTGCCGAGTGGATGTTCAACGGCACCGGCATCGGCGCCAGCAACCAGTTCGAGGCTGGCGGTTTCATCCGTACCCGCCCTGAGTTCAAGTGGCCGAACATTCAGTACCACTTCCTGCCGGTCGCCATTAACTACAATGGCTCCAATGGCGTGAAAGAGCACGGCTTCCAGGCGCACATGGGCTCCATGCGTTCGCCTGCCCGTGGCCGCATCCAGGCCAAGTCGAAGAACCCGCGCCAGCACCCGAGCATCCTGTTCAACTACATGTCCACCGAGCAGGACTGGCAGGAATTCCGTGACGGCATCCGCCTGACCCGCGAAATCATGGCCCAGCCGGCGCTGGACCCGTACCGTGGCCGCGAAATCAGCCCGGGCGCCGACGTGCAAACCGACGAGCAGCTGGACAAGTTCATTCGCGAGCACGCCGAAACCGCCTTCCACCCGTCCTGCTCGTGCAAGATGGGCACCGACGACATGGCAGTGGTTGACGGCGAAGGCCGTGTGCATGGCATGAAAGGCCTGCGTGTGGTCGACGCGTCGATCATGCCGCTGATCATCACCGGCAACCTCAACGCCACCACGATCATGATCGCCGAGAAAATCTCGGACAAGATCCGTGGCCGCAAGCCGCTGGCACGCAGCACTGCCAAGTACTACGTGGCAGGGGATGCGCCGGTGAAAGGCAAGCCGATGCGTGAAGTGAAGCAGGCGTAAGCCCGCACTGGCCCTTTCGCGGGCTTGCCCGCTCCCACAGGTGTTGCATCGCCAGCAGGCCTTGCAAGATCCCTGTGGGAGCGGGCGAGCCCGCGAAGAGGCCCGCCCAGGCAACACAACAAAAGGCACCCACCGCGGTGCCTTTTGCACATCTGCAGAAACGCTTTACATGCTGGCAATTCATCAGGTTAGAATCGATTGGCACGCGACTTGCCAGTCCAGGTCCTCTTCCCCGCGCTATACCGGAGTAACTGCCTTTGGATGCCAGCACCATCAACAGCCTGTTTCTGATCGGCGCATTGCTGGTGGGTGCAAGTATCCTGGTCAGCTCGCTATCGTCACGGCTGGGCATCCCTATTCTGGTCATCATCCTCGCCGTCGGCATGATCGCCGGCGTGGATGGTGGCGGCATCATCTTCAACAACTACCCGACCGCCTACCTGGTGGGCAACCTGGCCCTGGCCGTGATCCTGCTCGACGGCGGCCTGCGCACGCGGGTGGCAAGCTTCCGCGTGGCGCTGTGGCCGGCGCTGTCGCTGGCCACAGTCGGGGTGATGATCACCACTGCCCTCACCGGCCTGGTCGCCGCCTGGCTGTTCAACCTGAGCCTGATCCAGGGCTTGCTGATCGGCGCCATTGTCGGCTCCACCGACGCTGCGGCAGTGTTCTCGCTGCTGGGCGGCAAAGGCCTGAATGAGCGGGTGACCGCCACCCTGGAGATCGAATCGGGCAGCAACGACCCGATGGCAGTGTTCCTCACCGTCACCCTGATCGACATGATTGCCAGTGGCCAGACCGGCCTGCACTGGAGCCTGCTGGGTCACCTGCTGCGCGAGTTCGGTATCGGCGGGCTGCTGGGCCTGGGCGGCGGCTGGCTGATGCTGCAACTGGTCAACCGCATCAACCTGGCCGGCGGCCTGTACCCGATCCTGGTGGTAGCCGGCGGCCTGGTGGTGTTCTCCCTGACCAACGCCCTGCACGGTAGCGGCTTCCTCGCCGTTTACCTGTGCGGCCTGGTACTGGGCAACAAGCCGATCCGCAGCCGTCACGGCATCCTGCACATGCTCGACGGCATGGCCTGGCTGGCCCAGATCGGCATGTTCCTGGTGCTGGGGCTGCTGGTCACCCCGCACGACCTGCTGCCCATCGCCCTGCCGGCGCTGGGCCTGGCGCTGTGGATGATCCTGGTGGCACGGCCGTTGTCGGTGGTCGCTGCCCTGCTGCCGTTCAAGGCCTTCCACGGCCGCGAGAAGGGCTTCATCTCCTGGGTCGGCCTGCGCGGCGCGGTACCGATCATTCTGGCGGTGTTCCCGCTGATGGCCGGCCTGCCGGATGCCCAGCTGTTCTTCAACCTGGCGTTCTTCATCGTGCTGGTGTCGCTGCTGGTGCAAGGTACCAGCCTGCCGTGGATGGCCAAACTGCTGAAAGTGACCGTACCGCCAGACCCGGCACCGATTTCACGCTCCGCCCTGGAAGTGCACATCACCAGCGAGTGGGAACTGTTTGTCTACCGCCTGGGTGCTGAAAAATGGTGCATCGGCGCCGCCCTGCGCGAGCTGAAAATGCCCGAAGGCACGCGGATTGCCGCCTTGTTCCGTAACGAGCAACTGTTGCACCCGTCGGGCAGTACCGTGCTGGAGGTGGGCGACATGCTCTGCGTGATCGGCCACGAGCACAACCTGCCGGCCCTGGGCAAACTGTTCAGCCAGGCGCCGCAACGTGGCCTGGACCTGCGCTTCTTCGGCGACTTCGTGCTCGAAGGCGATGCCGAACTGGGCGCAGTGGCCGCGCTCTATGGCCTGAAACTCGACGGCCTGGACGCGAAAATGCCATTGGCGCAGTTCATCCGACAGAAGGTCGGAGGCGCTCCAGTAGTAGGTGACCAGGTCGAATGGCATGGCACGATCTGGACCGTGGCGACCATGGACGGGAACAAGATCCAGAAAGTAGGCGTCAGATTCCCCGAAGGAACGCGACCCGGACCAGGATTGTTCCTCTAAACTTCGTTTCTGCCGGATCCACAAGTAGTCTGCCTATGTCCCTGCGCGTGTACCTTCGCACAGCCCTGCTCGGGCTGTGCCTGTCCCTTTCCTTTGCCGCCACTGCCGCAGAGGCCCCGACCACCGCCAGCATCCAGAACAGCCTCGACAAGATCGCCGAGCGCAAGCTGCCCGAGGCCGACCAGAAGGCCCTGCAGCAGGTGCTCGAACAGACCTTGAGCCTGCTCGCCAGCAAGGAAGACAATGAGAAGAAGCTGGCCGCGCTGAAGCAGCAACTGGCCGGCGCGCCAAAGGAAACCAGCGAAAGCCAGAAAGAACTCGCCCGGCTCAAGGAAACCAAGGCCCAGCCCGTCGCCCAGCGCTACGCCACACTGGCCGTGCCGCAGCTTGAGCAGATGCTCAGCGAACGCAACACCCAGCAGGGCGAACTGCAGAAGGCGCTGTCCGAAGCCAACAGCCTGATCATCAATTCGCAAACCCGCCCAGAACGTGCCCAGGCCGAAATCAGCAACAGCCAGGCACGCACACAGCAGATCAACAACATTCTCAAAACCGGCAAGGACGGCGGCAAGTCCATCAACGCCGACCAGCGCAACCAGCTCAACGCCGAACTGGCCTCGCTCAACGCACTGACCCTGCTGCGCCGTCAGGAGCTGGCCGGCAACAGCCTGTTGCAAGACCTGGGCAACGCCCGTCATGACCTGCTGATCGAACGCGCCGCGCGCCTGGAGCAGGAAATTCAAGACCTGCAGACGCTAATCAACGACAAGCGCCTGGCCCAGTCACAGGAGGCGGTCACCCAACAATCGATCGAGGCCCAGAAGGCCGGCGGCAGCAGCCTGCTGGCCACCGAAAGCGCGGTCAACCTCAAGCTGTCCGACTACCTGCTGAAAAGCACCGACCGCCTCAACGAACTGACCCAGCAGAACCTGCGCACCAAACAGCAGCTCGACAGCCTGACCCAGGCTGACCAGGCACTGGACGAGCAGATCAACGTGCTCAAGGGCAGCCTGCTGCTGTCGAAGATTCTGTACAAGCAGAAACAGACCCTGCCGCACCTGAAAGTCGACCGCGACCTGGCCGACCAGATCGCCGACACCCGCCTGTACCAGTTCGAAGTCAACCAGCAACGCGAGCAGATGAGCAGCCCGGTCACCTATGTCGACAAGCTGCTGGCCGTGCAGCCGCAGGAAGAAGTGAGCCCGCAACTGCGCAAAGCCTTGCTGGAAGTCGCCATCAACCGCAGCGACCTGCTTGAACGGCTGAACCGCGAACTGTCGGCGCTGCTTAACGAATCGATCACCCTGCAGCTCAACCAGAAACAGTTGCTGGGCACCGCGCAGAGCCTGCGTACAACCCTCGACGAACAGATGTTCTGGATCCCCAGCAACAAGCCGTTGGACTGGGACTGGCTGAGTTATGTACCCGAGCGCCTGGCCGACCAGGTCGCCAACCTGCCGTGGGGCTCGGGCCTGAAGGAGCTGGCAGACGGCCTCAGCCAGCGCCCGTTGCTGTTCCTGCCCCTGCTGCTGGTGATCGGCGGCCTGTTGTGGCGGCGTAAATACCTGTACCAGCGGCTGGGCAAGGTGCATCAGGACATCGGCCACTTCCGCCGTGACAGCCAGTGGCACACGCCCCAGGCGATCCTCATCAATATCCTGCTGGCAATGCCGGTCAGCCTTGGCCTGGCACTGTGCAGCTATGCCCTGCAGATCGACGCCCGCGGGCAAAACGCCAACCTGGGCGCAGCGCTCTGGCAACTGGCCCAGGCCTGGCTGGTGTTCTACACCGCCTACCGCATCCTCGCCCCCGGTGGCGTGGCAGAAATCCACTTCCGCTGGCACAAGCCGCAGGTCGAGTTCCTGCGCGGCTGGGTGCGCCGCCTGGGTACCGTGGTGCTGGCACTGGTCGGCGTGGTGGCGGTGGCCGAGCACCAGCCGTCGGCGCTGGCCGACGACGTGCTGGGTATCGGCGTGGTGCTGACCTGCTACGCGCTGATGGCCTGGCTGCTCAGCCGCCTGCTGCTCAGCAGCCCGGCACACCGTGACACTTCGCTGTTCCGCAGGGCCGTCGGCGTCGCCTTCACCGCCCTGCCCATCGCCCTGTTCGTCGCCGTGTGCTTCGGCTACTACTACACCGCGCTGAAGCTCACCGACCGGCTGATCTACACCCTGTACCTGCTGTTGTTCTGGCTGGTGATCGAGGCCGCGTTCGTGCGCGGCCTGTCAGTGGCGGCTCGGCGCCTGGCCTACCAGCGGGCGCTGAGCAAGCGCGCAGCAGCCAAGGAAGGGCTGGATGGCGAAGTCATCACCGAAGAGCCAACGCTGGACATCGAACAGGTCAACCAGCAGTCGCTGCGCCTGATCCGCCTGGCCCTGCTCGGCGGCTTCATCGCCGGCCTGTACTGGGTGTGGGCAGACCTGATCTCGGTGTTCGCCTACCTCAACAACTTCGTCCTGTATGAATACACCAGCGGCACCGGTGCCGCCGCCAGCATGGTGCCGATCAGCCTTGGCGACCTGCTGGGTGCGCTGGTCATCGTCGGCATCACCTTTGCCCTGGCCGGCAACTTGCCGGGCCTGCTGGAAGTGCTGGTGCTGTCACGCCTCAACCTGGCCCAGGGCAGCGCCTACGCCACCACCACGCTGTTGTCGTATACCATCGTCGGCGTCGGCATCGTCAGCACCCTGTCCACGCTGGGGGTAAGCTGGGACAAGCTGCAATGGCTGGTGGCCGCGCTGTCGGTGGGCCTGGGCTTCGGCATGCAGGAAATCTTCGCCAACTTCATCTCCGGCATAATGATCCTGTTCGAGCGCCCGGTGCGTATCGGCGACACCATCACCATCGGCAACCTGTCGGGTACGGTCAGCAAGATTCGCATCCGCGCCACCACCATCACCGATTTCGACCGCAAGGACATCATCGTCCCCAACAAGACCTTCATCACCGGCCAGTTGATCAACTGGTCGCTGACCGACACGGTCACCCGGGTGACGCTGAAGCTGGGCATCGACTATGGCTCCGACCTCGACCTGGTGCGCGACCTGCTGCTCAAGGGCGCGCATGAGAACCCACGGGTGCTCAAGGACCCGGAGCCGATTGTGTACTTCCTCAACTTCGGCGAAAGCTCGCTGGACCACGAGCTGCGCATGCACGTACGCGACCTGGGCGACCGCAACCCGACGCTGGACGAACTCAACCGCTACATCAGCCGCGAGTTCAAGGCGCATGACATCAAGATCTCGGTACGCCAGGTGGAGGTGTTCCTGATGGACCCCAAAGGCGGCAAGCAGCAGTTGATTCCCATGGAGCAGCCGAAATCCGATGGCACTGCTTCGGCCTGAATCCTTTATTCTGTGCTGAAACCCTGCGAGGGCTCCGCCCTCGTTCGCGGGCGCGCCCGCTCCCACAAGGCGAGCGCTAATTCCTGTGGGAGCGGGCGTGCCCGCGAAGGGCCGCAAAGCGGCCCCAGCCAATCAAACTCTGGAGCCGGCCCGTGAAAGCCCTCGACCAACTCACCTTCGACAACCGCTTCGCCCGCCTTGGCGACGCGTTTTCCACCCAGGTCTTGCCCGAGCCAATTGCCGAGCCACGCCTGGTGGTAGCAAGCGAGTCGGCCATGGCCCTGCTCGACCTCGACCCTGCACAGGCCGAACTGCCGGTGTTTGCCGAGCTGTTCAGCGGCCACAAGCTGTGGGCAGAAGCCGACCCTCGGGCGATGGTTTATTCCGGCCACCAGTTCGGCTCCTACAACCCGCGCCTGGGTGATGGCCGCGGCCTGCTGCTGGCCGAAGTGCTCAACGATGCCGGCGAGCACTGGGACCTGCACCTCAAGGGCGCCGGCCAGACGCCTTACTCACGCATGGGCGACGGCCGTGCCGTGCTGCGCTCGTCGATCCGCGAATTCCTTGCCTCCGAAGCCCTGCACGCCCTCGGCATCCCCAGCAGCCGGGCGCTGTGCGTGATCGGTTCCAGCACCCCGGTATGGCGCGAAACCCGCGAAAGTGCTGCCATGCTCACCCGCCTGGCACAAAGCCATGTGCGCTTCGGCCATTTCGAATACTTCTACTACACCAAGCAGCCAGAGCAGCAGCGCGTGCTGATCGACCATGTACTGCAGCAGCATTACCCTGAATGCCAGGATGCCGAGCAGCCGTACCTGGCCATGTTCCGCACCATCGTGGAGCGCAATGCCGAACTGATCGCCCGCTGGCAGGCTTATGGCTTCTGCCACGGGGTGATGAACACCGACAACATGTCGATCCTGGGCATCACCTTCGACTTCGGCCCCTACGCCTTCCTCGACGACTTCGACGCCAACTTCATCTGCAACCACTCCGACGACCGCGGCCGCTACAGCTACGCCAACCAGGTGCCCATCGCCCACTGGAACCTCAGCGCGCTGGCCCAGGCACTGACCACGGTGATCGAGGTGGAGCCGCTGAAGGAAGCGCTGGGGTTGTTCCTGCCGCTGTACCAGGCCCACTACCTGGACCTGATGCGCCGGCGCCTGGGCCTGACCACTGCCGAGGACGGCGACATGGCGCTGGTCGAACGCCTGTTGCAGTGCATGCAGCGTGGTGGTGTGGACTACAACCTGTTCTTGCGCAAGCTCGGTGACCAGCCGGTTGCCAACGCGTTGAAAGTGGTGCGGGACGATTTCATCGACCTGGCTGGTTTCGATGCATGGGGCGCGGAGTACCTGGCCCGTTGCGAGCGTGAGGCCGGTAATGCCGAAGGGCGGCGTGAGCGCATGCATGCGGTGAACCCGCTGTACATACTGCGCAACTACCTGGCGCAGAAGGCCATCGAAGCGGCTGAAGCGGGGGATTACAGCGAGGTGCGGCGGTTGCATCAAGTGCTGAGCAAGCCTTTCGAAGAGCAGCCCGGGATGCAGGCCTATGCCGAGCGCCCGCCGGAGTGGGGCAAGCACCTGGAAATCAGCTGTTCATCATGAATCCTGGGGCCGCTTTGCGGCCCATCGCGACACAAGGCCGCTCCTACAGGAGTCCGCGTACCCTTGTAGGAGCGGCCTTGTGTCGCGATGGGCTGCAAAGCAGCCCCAAAAATCTCAAGGAAACAACATGTCCGAGCCATTGGTAATCCCCTGCCCCCACTGCAACGGCCTCAACCGCCTGCCCGCCGAACGCCTGGGCGATGCGCCAAAATGCGGCCGCTGCAAACAGGATGTGCTGCTGAGCACCCCTTTCGAGCTCACCGAAGCCAGCTACGCCAGCCAGATCAAGGGCGACCTGCCGCTGCTGGTCGACATCTGGGCCGACTGGTGCGGCCCGTGCAAATCCTTCGCCCCCACCTTCGAACAAGCCGCTCGCCAACTGACCGGCCGCTGCCGCCTGGCCAAGCTAGACAGCGAAGCCAACCGTAACCTGGCCGGGCAACTGGGCATCCGCTCGATCCCCAGCCTGCTGCTGTTCAAGAACGGCCGCGAAGTCAGCCGCCAGGCCGGGGCGTTTCCACTCCAGTCGTTGCTGGAATGGTTGCGTAGCCAAGGGGTCTAGGCGTTCTCTTCGAGCAGCGAGTGCAACTCGACAAACTGCTGGGTCAGCTTGTGCTTGGGCTCCAGGTGAATCAGCGGCAGGCTGGCGTGGTGCGACTCGCGCATCTTCACCGAGCTGCTCAGGTACACCGGTAGCACCGGCAAGCCCTCGGCTTGCAGCTCGTCGAGCATCTGCTGCGGCAGGCTGGCGCGGGACTGGAACTGGTTGACCACAATCCCTTCGACCATCAGGTCTTCGTTGTGGTCTTCCTTGAGGTCTTCGATTTCGGCCAGCAGGCCATACAGGGCCTGGCGCGAGAAGCTGTCGCAGTCGAAGGGGATCAGGACGCGATCGGCGGCGATCAGTGCAGAGACCGCGTAGAAATTCAGCGCTGGCGGGGTGTCGATATAGATCCGGTCGTAATCCTCATCCAGCTCGTCCAGCAACTTACGCAGCTTGTTGATCTTGTGCTTGGCTTCAAGCTTGGGCTGCAAGTCAGCCAGTTCTGCCGTGGCGGTGACCACATGCAGGTTGTCGAACGGGGTTTCGTAGATATCGACCTTGTTCTTCTTGCTGAACGGCCCGCTGGACAGGCTCTGCTTGAAGAAATCGGCAATGCCCATGGGGATGTCCTCGCCGGTAAGGCCGGTGAGGTACTGGGTCGAGTTGGCCTGGGCATCCAGGTCGATCAGCAGGGTCCGGTAGCCTTCATTGGCACTGACCGCCGCCAGGTTACAGGCAATGCTCGACTTGCCCACACCACCTTTCTGATTGAACACCACGCGCCGCATGATTGACCTCCGTGTTTCTACGAATGCCCGAGTATGTGGCGGCGCCGTAGCAATGGCCAGTGCCATTTGCCGTATGGCCTGCTACTGCCTTGCTCAAATCTAAATGCTTGCGCAGTACCTGTGGGAGCGGGCGTGCCCGCGAACACCGGCAAAGCCGGTGCCATCCAACGCGTCGCCCGCTCCCACAGCTACTGCGCTGGCTTCATGCATAGGCCTGCCCTGTTACCAATTGCGCAAACGCCCTGGCCATTGCCGATCCACCTCGCTCGCGCTGCACCAGCCACACGGCCGTCATCGCCCCTTCATCGAGCAAGGTGCGGTAAACCACCCCTTCAATGCGCATGCGCTGGAACGACGCCGGCAGCACCGATACCCCCAGCCCCGCCGACACCAGGCCAATGATGGTCATCGCCTCCCCCGCCTCTTGTGCAAAATGCGGGCTGAAGCCCGCCTGCCGCGCCAGGCTCAGCAGTTGCGCATGCAGGCCGCTGCCGTAACTGCGCGGGAAGAACACGAACGGCTCATGGGCCAGCGCCGCCATGTGCACACCCTGCTCGGTGCCTGCAGCCAGCGGATGCGAAGCATTGATTACCGCGACCAGCGGCTCCCGGAACAACTCGGTGGCCAGCAAACCCTCCGGTAGCGGCATGGGCCGCATCAGCCCCACCTCGATGGACTCGTCGGATACCCCTTCGGCAACATCGCGGCTGCTCATCTCCTTGAGGTTCAGGTGCACTGCCGGGAAACGCTGGCGAAAGGCGTGGATGGCCTTGGGAATCTTCGAGGTGAATGGCGCAGACGACGTGAAGCCGATCTTCATCTCGCCCAGCTCACCCAGCTGTGCACGTCGGGCCACGTCGGCGGCCTTCTCTACCTGCGCCAGCACCTGCCGGGCCTCTTCGAGGAACAGCCGCCCCGCCTCGCTCAACTCGACCCGACGGTTGGTACGTTCGAACAAGCGCGCGCCCAGTTCCTGCTCCAGCGCCTGGATCTGCTGACTGAGCGGAGGCTGTGAAATACCCAACTGCTGGGCGGCGCGGCCAAAGTGCAGTTCCTCGGCCACGGCGATGAAGTAACGCAGATGGCGCAGTTCCATGATCACCTCCAAACAGGTCGCAAAACGTCTTAAATAGGTCGAATAATATATTGGATCTAATCATTAGCCAGCTATATGCTTTTTTCATTGCGCCAGAGGTACCCGCCCGTGAAAACTGCTGTAGCCCCCCTTCCCGCCGAGCCAGAACCCGCTCCCCTGAACGAAATGTGGATCGAAAAAGGCACCCCCGCCTTCATGAAAACCGTGCTGGCCCTGTTCAGCGGCGGCTTCGCCACCTTCGCCCTGCTGTACTGCGTACAGCCGATGATGCCGCTGTTGTCCAAGGAATTTGCCATCAACGCGGCGCAAAGCAGCCTGGTGCTGTCGGTGTCCACCGCCATGTTGGCGTTCGGCCTGTTGATCACTGGCCCTATTTCCGACCGCATCGGGCGCAAGCCGGTGATGGTCTTTGCATTGGTCTGTGCAGCCCTCTCCACCCTGGCCAGCGCAGTGATGCCAAGCTGGGAGCTGGTACTGGTCACCCGCGCACTGGTCGGCCTGTCACTGAGCGGCCTGGCGGCGGTGGCGATGACCTACCTGAGCGAAGAAATCCATCCGCAGCACATTGGCCTGGCCATGGGCCTGTACATCGGCGGCAACGCGATTGGCGGCATGAGCGGGCGGCTGATCACCGGCGTACTGATCGACTTCGTCAGCTGGCACACGGCGATGCTGACCATCGGCGGCCTGGCGCTGGTGGCCGCGCTGGTGTTCTGGAAGGTATTGCCCGAATCGCGCAACTTCCGCCCACAGTTGATGAACCCACGCAGCCTGCTGGACGGCTTTGTCATGCACTTCAAGGATGCCGGCCTGCCTTGGTTGTTCCTCGAGGCGTTCCTGCTGATGGGCGCCTTCGTCACCCTGTTCAACTACATCGGCTACCGCCTGCTGGCCGAGCCCTACCACATGAACCAGGCGCTGGTCGGATTACTCTCGGTGGTGTACCTGTCGGGCATCTACAGTTCGGCACAGGTGGGTGCCTTGGCCGACAAGCTGGGCCGGCGCAAGGTGTTCTGGGCCAGTATCGTGGTGATGGCGGGTGGTTTGCTGATGACCCTGGCCAGCCCGCTGGCGATGGTGATCGTGGGCATGCTGGTGTTCACCTTCGGCTTCTTTGGCGCGCACTCGGTGGCCAGCAGCTGGATCGGGCGAAGGGCGCTGAAGGCGAAGGGACAGGCGTCGTCGCTGTACTTGTTCAGTTACTACGCCGGGTCGAGTGTGGCGGGTACGGCGGGCGGGGTGTTCTGGCACCAGTGGGGCTGGAATGGCATCGGGTTGTTCATCGGCAGCTTGCTGACGGTGGCGTTGCTGGTGGCATTGCACTTGAGCAAGCTGCCTCCCAAGGCATAGGCGCCCGTGCTCAGGCTTCGGGCAGCGCCATCACCAAGCGCGCCTGAAGCAGCTCGCCTTCGGCCTGCAACTGAATGTTCAGCGCTTCGCCACCGTCATGCTCGAGTCCGTGCAGCCAGGCCAGCACTGTAGCGACGGGCCCCTCCAGGCTGACATCCACTTGCCCAGCCTTGGCTTCCAGGCTGACGATGTGGATCCCTGCCGCCTTGGCGCGCTCGTTCAGCCCAGCCGGTGTCAGCAACTCGACGGTGCCTGGCGACCGGCGCGGCCCCTGTACAATTCGCTGCAACGTGGCCGCCAGCTCATGCTCACGCGCCAGCGCCTGTTCCGCTTGCTGCATGCGGGCCTGCCCCGGCAGCCAGAGGAACTGGCAGATCACTATCAACAGCAAGCCCCAGCACGCTGCATTCAACAGCGCACGCCGGCCTGCCGGTATCTCTTTCCACTGGCGAACCCATGTATGTTCGTTGAGGTGCTTCATTCTGCCTCCTGCCAGACGAGGGTTGCCCGCACACCCTGGTCAGTCTGTCGAGCCTGTTCCATCCGCATGCCGGCAACACGCCCAGCCAGCCGTTCGAGATCGTCAAGGCCGTGGGCGATGACATCGACTCGCCAGCCCTGGCCGGCTGTTGTTTCCGCTCGCTCAATCACCAGATTACCGCTGCTGACCAGTTGCTCGGACAATTGCGCGAGCTGATCCACAGCAGTCGGCTGCCTGGGCATGTATTCCAGCAACCGGATTTGCATGGCCAAGTCGCCCCCGGTCGGCTGCTCAGGCGCCCAGCGTTGCAGCACCCGAACATTGTCGGTGTGCTGCAGTAATGCCTGACGCATCAACCACTCGGTTCGCCCGTATTCAGCCAGGCAAACCATCAGCAATGCCAACACCACTCCACCTGCCATCGCCTGCCACGCCGGCGCACTGCGCCGTCGGCACAAGGTGCCCTGGCGCAGGTCCACCGCGCCAGCTGTACCCTGCACCAGCAGTTCCGCGGCACAGGCCACCTGCTGATCGCAGCAATCCGCCCCCATTGCCCCTGCCTCGGCTATCCAGGGTATCGACGCATGGCTCTGCTTCAGTACCTGAGCAGCCTGGGCACTGACAGCCAGGCGCGCACCTTCGGTGCCCCCCAACAACCAGCGCCCCTCGAACCACAGGGCGCACGCCTGTGCGGCACCCAGCAGGTCGGCATCGACGTGCACCGCGACCGGGTCGATACCCTGCTCAAGCAGCAGCGACATCAACGGCCGCAAGCGTTCCAGCGCCATCACCAGCACCTTTCGCCGCCCCTCATCATCCGCTGGCCCAAACGCCAGGTGCAAGGCCTCCAAAGGTGCTGCCAACTGCTCTTCGGCCGCATAGCCCAACGCCTCCCGGCCAGGGCGCCTGCCCGGCACAGGCCCGATCCTGCAGTACCCCACCAGTTCCATCGGCAGGACGAGCACCACGCCAGCATCGGCCAACGTTGGTGGCAGATCGCCCAACGTTGTCCGGCCCAGGTGGCCCTGTGCTGTTCGCACAAGCACCGGCCATGTACCGTCGGCTGCGGCCATACCCTGCGCCAGTAGAAACAGATAAACATCACTCATCTGGCATTTGCTCCGGCTGTGCAGAAAAAGCACGACGCAACACACGCACTTGATGCGTGTTCACGTCGATCTCAAGGTCGCTGTACAGATAGCCAAGATTGCCTGCCAGCGCTGCGCGCACCTCCAAGCGATACCAGCGGCTGGTCACTGACAGACCATGGCTGTCGATGCCAAGCCCGACCAGACGCGGTTGCGCCAGAAACTGCTGAACGCTGGCAAAGCCGTCTTCGGGCCGTTCGCCTATCAAACGCCGGGCCGTGGATGCTTCCACGCCTTCAAGGCCTACGAGCACCTGCGCCAGGGCGGTATTGACGTTGAGCCCCGCATTCGCAGGCAACGCCACCACCCATGGCTGCAGGCGTCTCATCACTTCATCATCAACGCCGGGCAGGGCGCGCAACTGGCTAGGGTCGAGCATGCGTTGGCCTGCCAGGGAGTCCAGCACCGGCGCCTCGATCTGCAACGCCTGGCACAACCGGTGCCAACGCTTTAGCAGCACAGGGTCGAGATTTTTCCGTGCAGTCAGCGCAGCGATGTTGAAACGCCCGGAAAGGTCTTCCAGACGCAGGCGAACCTGCCCCTGCTCAAGGTCCAGCAACCGGGCGTTCGCCCAAGGTTGCCCGCCATGGGTCACTTGCAGCAGGGTTGCAGCCTGCTGTTTCAGTTGCATCAAGGCCTGGCGTTCCCCCGCGTGCGCCAACTGCAGCAGGCGCGAGGCATCGATTTGCTGCCTGATGCTACCCAGCATGCCTTGATGGCTACGCAACATGCTGGCAACCAGCATGGTCAGCAGCGCCATGACCATCAGCACGGTGATTAGCGCCACGCCCCGCTGCCGAGTGTTCTTCACAGGCTTGCCCCCGCCATTGGCAACACGCGGCGGATGCCCTGGAAATGCCGGGTCGAAAGCGTGATTTCGAGCGCCTGCGGCGGCTGCGCAGCCGGCCAGCTGGAAACCCAGCCACTCTCTGCGCCATACATTCGCCAGTGCAACGCCACAATACCGTCGAGAAGACGCTGCGGGCGTACCTGCCCATGCTCCAGAGTACGCCGCTGGCGCCACAGCACACCGTCTTCCAGCCAGTATTCGACAACCCTCAGATTGCTGCGCGGCAGGGGCTGCCGATCACGCTCGGCACCCAGCAACCAGCTGACCCGGTATGGCGTCAAGGCAATGCCGAGGCCCTCGCCATGCTTGCCGCCCGCGGGCCAGTACCCTTGCAATGCATCGCGCTGAATCACACTCATTGCCCGCCCCAGCGCACGCAACTCGTCGGCGTGGGCCTGGCGCGCGGCATCGGCACGAGTGAATGCAGCCAGCAACTGGCTGGTGCCTGCCGCCAACAAGGCGAAGATGGCGACGGCCAGCAACAACTCCAGCAGGGTAAAACCGCGTTGGGTAGAGGCTGGCTCACGGCGCGGCATCGACAACCTCCAACCAACCCACGGCGTGATGAAGCGGCTGCCGATCCGACGCCAAGCCGACACTCACGTTCACCTCGACGAGGCGCGCATCGGCCAGAGGATGTCTCGCCTCGACCAACACCCACGCCCGCTCATCGAACCGGACCTCCAGGGAGCGCCGCTGTGCAGCCGCAGGCGCGTGCAGACGCAGTTCAGTAAGGTGGTTATCGGCGATCCAGCTGGCGAACAGCCGGTCACGCCCGCCCTGCGACTGCTCCAGGACATGCTGGCTGGCAGTGGTCACAGCTGCGGCGAGCACGGCAAAAACAGACAGCGCCACCAGTACTTCCAGCAACGTAAACCCACGTTCAACGTTCGAGCCAGGGGTTATTAAGGCCATCGCTAGATACCCGGGCCAGGCTGACGCCGGCCTCATGGAATGACAACGAAAACGGGGTGTGCTCGTCGCTACGGGAAAACACCAGTTGCGCAGTAACTTCCGGCCTGCCGGGCATCACTGCCAGCCCGTCGATTTCGAGACGCAGGTCCAGCCCGGTGTCCCGGCGCGGCCCCTGCGCTGCTACGCCGTGCCCTTCACCCTTCACCAGCCGATAGCCGCGGGGGTCGACATGCACAGCCAATTCCCGCCCCTCCAACACTGCCTGCTGCCTGGCATATTGGACCAGTTGCAGAAACAGGCCGGCTTCCTGCTGTGCCAACCTTTGGGGGCCCTGTCCCACCTGTAGTCCGGCCATGGCCAGGACTACGCCTACCAGCAACAACACCAGCATGATTTCAAGCAGGGTGAAGCCTCGCGACCGGCGCTGCTTCATTCGACCCAGTTACCGATATCGGCATCTGCGTCTTCACCCCCGGGCTGGCCGTCGGCCCCCAAAGAAAACAGGTCGTACCCCTGGCCTGATCGCGTACCTGGGTTGGCGTACTGATAAGGCGCTCCCCACGGGTCCATCGCCTGGCGCTTGAGGTAGCCCTGGGCGCTCCACTGCCGAGGCAATGGCGCCAAGGTTGGACGCCGGACGAGCGCCTCCAGGCCTTGAGCCGTGGTGGGATAGCGCCCATTGTCCAGGCGGTAGATTTCCAGCGCCGTGGCAATGGACTGGATATCGGTACGCGCTGCAGTGAGCTTGGCATGGTCGGGGCGGCTCATCACATTGGGTAGCACCAAGGCACCGAGTACGCCCAGGATTATGACTACCACCATGATTTCAATAAGCGTGAAACCGCTTTGTGCGCGGCGTGCAAAGCCATGGGACATATCAGTTGACCAGTTGGTTGAGGTTGAGAATGGGCAGCAGGATGGCCAGCACGATGAACAGTACGATGCCGCCCATCAGCAACAGCATCAGGGGTTCACACAGGCTCACCAGGAGGCTTATACGACCGGCCAGTTGCCTGGCCTGAAGATCGGCGGCACGTTCCAGCATGCCGTCCAGCTCTCCGGCGCGTTCGCCACTGGCGATCATGTGCAGCATCAGATCAGGCATGGTCTGGCTACGTGCCAGGCTATGGGCCAGGGTTGCGCCTTCGCCCACTTCACGCACAGCGGCTTGCAAACGTTCGCGTAGCACCAGGTTGCCCACGACACCTGCCGCGATGTTCATGGCATCGACCAGCACGACGCCACTGCGACCAAGAATCGCCAGGGTGCTGATGAAACGCGCGGCTTCACTGGCAAGCACAAAGCCGGCATAACCGGGTATGCGCAGGGCCATGACATGCCATCGCCTTTGTGGTGCTGGCTTGCGCAACAGCAAGGCGATGGTGGTCGCCCCGGCCAGCATCACCATCAAGGCCCACAGCCCAAAGCGGCCGAAGGTGTCGCTGAGCGCGATCAGCACCTGCGTTGCCAGCGGCAACTGCGCCTGGTCGCGGGCAAATGCCTGCACCACGTCCGGCACCACATAGCCAAGCAGAAACCCCACCACCAGCAGTGCCACGACCGTCAGGATCATTGGGTAGAGCATCGCCAGTTGCACTTTCTGGCGCAGGGCCCGCTGATTCTCGCCATGCTCTGCCAACCGCTCCAGTACGCCGTCCAGGTGCCCCGAGCGCTCCGCCGCCTCGACCGTGGCACGGTAGACCAGCGGGAATGCCGATGGGTAATGTGCCAACGCATCAGCAAAGGTATTACCTTCGGCGACCCGCTCAGCCACGCCAAGCAACACCTGCCTGACCTGGCGCTGGCCGCTCTGCGCAGCCACCGCCTGCAATGCTTCAGTCAGCGGTATGCCGGCCTGCAACAGCGTTGCCAGCTGCCGGGTCAGCAGGCAGCGATGCACGAGGGAGAGGCGGTTGCGGGCAACCTGCGCGGCAAAGGGCGACGGCTGTACCTCTTCGATCATCAGCACCGACCAGCCTTGCTCGCGCAACTGCTGCCGGGCCTGGCGTGCATTGGCTGCCTCTAGCGTACCGCGCTGACGCGCGCCGCCGATGCGCTGAGCCTGATAACGGAAAGCCGCCATGCTCAGTCCTGGCCTGTGACGCGTAATAGTTCCTCGACACTGGTCTGCCCATGGCAGACACGTTCGAGGCCATGCTGAAACAAGCTGGTCGAGTGCGGGCACAGCAAGGCCCGCATCTGTGCCAGGGATGCGCGGCCGTGAATGGCCTGTGCCAGCGGCGGGGTAATCACGACCATTTCGTGCAAAGCCACGCGCCCGCTGTAACCCGACTGGCACCGCTCACAGCCAACAGCCTGGTAGAGCTTTCGCGGCAGGTCATCGGGATTGCCCAGGGC
The DNA here is from genome assembly GCF_044769185.1 of Pseudomonas sp. NPDC090592. NCBI lineage: Bacteria > Pseudomonadati > Pseudomonadota > Gammaproteobacteria > Pseudomonadales > Pseudomonadaceae > Pseudomonas > Pseudomonas sp. NPDC090592. The sequence goes on along the minus strand of NZ_JBIVXJ010000018.1, from coordinate 76,948 downwards.
AGTCGCCATTGCGTCATCCACCTCGCACGCGACTTTGCAATGCGGGCACAACACACGTAACAGCCGTTGGGCCATGACACCAGCCAGCGATGAGGCGAGCAGACAGGTATCCACCCCCATATCCGCCAACCGCATGATGGCGCCCAGTGCACTGTTGGTATGCAGGGTCGACAGCACCAGATGGCCCGTCAACGATGCCTGCACGGCAATGTCAGCCGTTTCCCTGTCACGGATCTCACCCACCATCACGACATCCGGGTCCTGCCGCAAGATCGCCCGCAGCCCGCGCGCAAAGGTCATCTCCACCTTGGTGTTGACCTGAGTCTGGCCGATGCCAGGCAGGTGGTATTCGACCGGGTCTTCGACGGTGAGAATGTTGCGCGACTCACGGTTGAGTACCGACAATGCCGTATACAACGTGGTGGTCTTGCCAGAGCCGGTGGGGCCGGTCACCAGGAAAATGCCATGGGGCTTGTCCAGCAATGCCAGGAAAGCCTTCTGCACAGAGGGCTGCATCTGCATGTGCTGAATGTCCAGGCGGACCGCCTGCTTATCCAGCAAGCGCATTACCACCCGCTCCCCATGGGCCGCTGGCAAGGTGGACACACGCACATCCACCTCATGGCCTGCCAGCCGCAAGCTGATGCGGCCATCCTGTGGCACACGTTTTTCGGCAATGTCCAGGCGTGCCATGACCTTGATGCGCGATACCAGCAGTGCCGAGAGCGCCCTGGGCGGTGTCAGCACTTCACGCATGACACCATCGATGCGCATGCGAACACGTAACTGCTGCTCGAAGGTTTCCAGGTGGATATCGGAAGCGCGTGACCTGACCGCTTCGCTGAGCAACGCATTGAGCAACCGGATGATCGGCGCATCGTCCTGTTGATCGAGCAGGTCACTGGCCGGCGGCAATCCCTCAGCCAAGCGTGACAGGTCGATGTGTTCATCCAGCTCCTGGATAACCGACTGCGCCGCATCCTGGCCTGCGCTGTAGCAACCGGCCAGGCGGATGGCAAACTCGTCATCGTCCACCAGCCGCAGCGCAAAATGCTGCCCGACCACGCGCAACGCTTCGGAAAGCGCCTCCAGCGAGGCGCCGTTGCGCATCAGCAGTGTGTGGCCATCAAGCAAAATGCCGAATCGCCGGGCGAAGGCGAATGGAAGTAAACCGCTCACCGGCCAGGTTCCTCACCCATCGGTACAGCGCGCGCCTCGAACATTTGACGGGGGTCGTTCGGTACTCGTGCCGGGTCGGAAGCGTGCACGTCGCTGTAGGCGCGGCGGCCGGACTCGATCAGGTCTTGCTGGGTACGCAAGACGGTAGGCCTCAGGAACACCATCAGGTTGGTCTTTTCCTGAGTGTCCCTGCTCCAGCGGAACAAGCCACCGAGCAGTGGGATACGGCTTAGCAACGGCACTGCGCGCTGTTCTGTCCGTACGCTGTCCTTGATCAGGCCGCCGATCACGATGATCTCCCCATCCGCAGCCAGGATGGTGCTCTTGAGTGTCCGCTTGCTGGTGATCAGGTCACCCTCGACCGTGCCAGGTGCCAGTTCGGAGCTTTCCTGTTCGACTTCCAGGCGTAAACTCCTGCCTTCATTGATGTGCGGGCGCACCTTCAGGCTAATACCGATGTCCTTGCGTTCCACGGTCGTGAACGGGTTGTCGGCGCCACTGCCTGATGTGGTGTACGAGCCTGTCTTGAAGGGCACGTTCTGCCCCACCAGGATCTGCGCCTCCTGGTTGTCTAACGTGAGCAGGCTGGGGGTGGACAGCAAATTGCTGCGAGTATTGCTGGCCAACGCGGAAACCAGCAGGCCGAAACGGTCAGAACCCAATGCCAGTGCCGCACCGCTCGGCAGTGCCTTGTCCGCGCCCAGCAGGTCAGCCCACGCCACACCGCTGTCTGGGAATGTCACGCCGCCCTTGAGGCTGCCTGTGTCTATCCCCCACTGCAGCCCCAGGGCTTCATTGATATCCCCGCTGACCTCGACGATTGCCGCGTGTATCAGCACCTGCGCGCGTGGCTGGTCGAGCTGCTCGATGATCTGTACCACATTCCCCAACGTCTGGGGCTCGCCCAGAAGCACCAGCGCATTCTGGCTGACATCGGCCCTGACCATGGCCCCTGCCGCAAGCGGCTGGCCCAAGGTTTCAGTAGCGGCCTTGCCATCCAGCCGTTTGCCCACTTCACTGAGCACCTCGGCCAGTTGCTCGGCATTGCCATGCTGAAGGCGCACCACTCGCCAGTTCTGCGCACTTGCAGGCGCGGGCACATCCAGCTCGCGGGCCAGGCGGGCAAGGCGTTGCCGGGACTTTTGCGGCCCAAGTATCAGCAGGCGGTTGCTGCGCAAATCGGATAACACCCGCACGCCACTGTCCGGGCCACCCGCCGAAGCCTCTACCACAGGCAACACGTCCACTGCCTGTGCGATACGCAAGGTCACCAGCTCATAATCGTGACGTTGACCACTGTCCAGTTGCGCCACCAGGCTTTGCAGGCGCTCCAGGTTTGCAGCCGAATCGGTAACGACCAAGGCATTGGCCGAACTGGACGGGCCGATGTAACCGTTGCCGGACACCAGCGGCCTGAGCAAGCCCGCCAGGTCAGCGGCAGTGCTACCGGACAAGCTGAACACACGCGTTGTGAATGCGGCAGGAATGGCATCGACCTGCTGGTTGGCCCAGGCTTTTGCCTCACTCGCCGGCAGCACCAGCAAGCGATCACCATCGTTTACCGCGGCGAACCCTTGCGCATTCAGCACCGAGTAGAACAGCCGGCGCACGCCCTCGCGATCGTGCGCTTCATTGGACAAGACTGTAATCCGGCCCTGCACGCGCGGGTCAAGCACAATCGTCTGGTCAAGAATGGCCCCGACTTCACGCACCACATCGCGCACATCGGCATCGCTCATCGCCAGTTGCCAGGTCGGCTCATCAGCCAGGGCCAGCGGGCAGGTCAAAGTCAGCCAGACCCCGAACGAGGCCCCCCGTAGAAAGCGTTGAAATGTCATTGCACCTCCCGCAGCAGGCGGGGTGAATCGGCAGAGGCAGAACCACGCGCGTGGGTACTGCCCGATTGGACGAAGACGTTGGCGCGGCTACCGGACAACGCCAGCCCTTGCTCACGCTCACCGTCCCAAAGGGTGATGGAACCCACTTCGATGCGACGCAACACGCTGCCGCCCGGTATACGGTCGCCAACCCGGTACAGGCTTTCTCCCTCGCGGCTTGCAATCAGCGCACGGGCGTGGCCCAGGCTCGAGACGAAACACGCCTTGAGAACCAGTTCCGCCTGGCTGGCAGCCTGGCCGACAGGTTCGCTGTAACCAAACGCCAGTGCCAGGCTTGCCATGGGTAATGGTTGCTGGGCAGTTGCTGCGGGCACGATTTGCTCCTGCGCCACACCCTCAGCCATGGGGCGGGTTGTTTCTCGCACGGCCAGAAAGGCAAACGCCAAGAGGGGGGCAGCCACCCAGGGCAAGAGCGAAAACGGCTTCATAGGCTCAGGGCAACATCCGGCGCAGCACCTGCCGCCCAGAACACTCGTGAAGAATGACGGCGCCAACATGCAGCGACACAACCATGGTCAGCACCACGTTGGCGGCAACATGCAGCTTGAGCCAGGCACTGAGCCATGACGGGTCGCTGATCAACGGCGAGATGGCAAACCATCCGAACACGTCGATTTGGCGGTCCATCATCAGTACGCCAGATAACAGCACCAGCGCTGTGAGCCAGTACATACCTTCGTGTACAACATGGGCAGCCCGGCGCGCCCTAAGGCTCGCATTCAGCGCAGCCGGCCTGGCCTTGACCAATCGCACCAGCCAGCGCAGCAAGAAAATCGGGATGAACAGCGTGGTCAGCCCGACATTCACGAAACCGACCAGCTGGGCAGTGGCGGGCTCGACATCAAAGCCGGAAACATAAAAGCCACTGACCAGCGCCCAGCCGATCACCAAGGCAGAGACCCAGTGCAACAGGATCTGCTGCCAGCAATATTTGTGTACTTGCATCGAAAATACCGTGTTGTGCCCTGGCAGCTGATCGGGCTGCCAGGGCACATTCCTTCAGCGCTTGATCCAGGCGTCTTGCCAGTTGCTGCCTACACCAGGTTCATACTGGCTGGCACTTTCCGAATAGATCTTGCACCAGCCCTCGAACGGGAACGGCTTGCACTCGAACACTTCACCCGTCTTCGGCTGCAGGACACGTGTGCCCGCCTGGTAACTTGCAATCGATTGAGGGAATTCGAAGTCGTAGCCTTCACCACCCGCGGCCTTCAGCTGAACGGTGCGCTCTTCCTGCAATAGAATGCGCCCGGTCTTGTTCACACCTACCACCTTGAGCAGGTGCTCACCCTCGGCACTGGTCACTGACAGCGCGACAGGGCTGGTGGTGGCATCCACTTCCTGGCGAACGAAGCCGACCTGCTGGTTCGCGCTGTCGAACAGCCGTGTACTGACCTGCAACTTACGGTTGGTCATCACGGTGAAGTCAACGGTGGTCTTGCCGTCCGTCAAGCTGTACTCAGGCTTGAGGTCATGCAGGTGCATGTAGCTGTCATCGATCGGCACGCCTTCAAAGTCCAACTGATAGCTGCTGATACCAGTCTCTGGCTTGGCGTAGATGTTGTTGGCGCCCTGCACGGGCTTGATGTTGCCATCGTTGTCGAGTTGACCAGACTGCACCAGTGTCAGGGTTTCGTTGATACGCCTGGCCAGCTTGTACGACCAATTGGGGGCCAGCCCCTCATCGGTATTTTCGATGGTAATACTGGCGCTGTATTGCGGGCTTTCCGAGCCTGCTACAAAGGCGCGAGCCTTGACCTTGTCTCCCACCTGCAAGTCCCGGTGCGGGTTGATCGCGCCAACCAGTGGCCATTCCGGGGCTGGCCCACCCTCGGCCTGAATGTCCACGTCCATTACGTCATAGAAGGCAGCCCCGGTATCCGCGATAGTCCATGCACCAAGAATGATGTGATGGCCCGACCGATCAGCCGGCAGTAGGCACTGGTGCTTTTCCAGGGCTGGCCCATTGGTGGGTTGCCCCTCGCCGCGCGCGGGCTTTCCTTGACCATCGACCGTGCAGAAAGGGGTCAGCTCGAAAGCATCACGGCCCAAGGGTGCATTGGGATTCCAACCCGTCTTGGTCACGAAATACTGCCAACCGGTTGTCGGGTGCCCTTCCGTGTAAAACCAATCAAATTCAACTTCGCGTTGCTTGAGCACGGTAAGGTTCCAACGATTGGCCGACTGCTCGTCAAGCGGAGCAAAGTCCGGGCGAACGCCCCCGCTTGCGATCTTGCCATCCAATGGTCCAAACTGAGGGAAGCCTTTGGGGGCTTCACCGACCGATTGCGGCTCGTAGGTCGCTTGCCCGCACGCCGTGTTCGCCCCCAGCCTGCAGGCATACGCGCGAGACGGCGGCGCGCTGGTATAACCATGCGCGCTCGCCAACTGGGCATGCATACCAGCCCCGGCAACTAGTAGCCAGGCGCTGCTGGCAACAAACCTGCGCAAACTCTTTCTTTTATTCATAGCACCCCCAGGTCGCTCGAACTGCGTCGGGAAGCCCGACATCGAAGCGCGAGTCTAATCAGGGACCTGGTGGCGATATGTAAGAAAAAACCTGCGATCCAGTAGCTTATGCGCGGCGTTAATTGATGATTTCAACCAGGTCGACATCCACCTCCCGGCTCATCAGGTGCTTTTCCACCTCACCGGTCAGTTTGACCTTGGTCTTGTCGTTGAACGGCGTCGGCGGCAGGTCTTCGTCATCGATCTCGACGGTAATGGTGCCGGTGCTGTCCTTGAACTCGTACTTGTCGTCGTTGTTGATCTTCTTGGTCACAAAGCCTTGCAGGACGACCGGGGTGTCATCCGCAGCGTCGTTGGCAGCGGCCACGGTGGTGACCGACTGGGCGCCGGGGCCGGTGTAGGTCGCCGCCAGTGCGCTGGTAGTGAACAGAGGGGCTAGGATAAGAGCGACGTAATGAGCTTTCATGAGAATCGGGTCCTGTTTGGGTTTCGATGGGACCAGATTAGCGACGATCGCTGAATTAAAACTTAATGCAACAAAAAGCCCGGTACATGGCCTAATGCCAGTCAGTTAAGACTGCCGGGGCTGCTGCGCAGCCCATCGCCGGCAAGCCAGCTCCCACACCGATTGCACTGAACTCAAGCCATGCGCTGTACCTGTGGGAGCTGGCTTGCCGGCGATGGGCCGCAACGCGGCCCAAAATTGCTTAACTGACTGGCATTAGCCCTTGGGCAGCCTTTTTTATTGCCGCACTCCTGTGCCGGCCTCTTCGCGGGCTTCCCCGCTCCCACAGGAACCGCACAGATGCTGAAACCTGCGCCGTACCTGTGGGAGCGGGCAAGCCCGCGAAAAGGCCGGCACAGGCAGCACAAAACCTCAGTTTTTCTCAGCCCGCTCGCGCAAGCCTTTCAGGGTATTGAACGGCGCATCCACCACGAACTTGTTGGCCACCATCGCCGGCACACTACCACCCGGCTCGGTATGCACCTGATAGGTCACTTCAGTGCTATCGCCCTTGGGCACCAGCTTCCAGAAGCCTTCGACCTTGGCCACCCGCACAAAGCCCTTCTCTTCCGGGACATAGGTCGGCTCTTCGACCAGATTACGGGTCAGGCTGCCATCAGCACCCTTGACCGTAGTGATATGCAGCACGGAATCGCGCGGCGTCACCGGCCAAGGCGTATTGAACTGGGTGTAGGTCCAGCTCTGGTCACCTTCATGCTTGAGCAGCTTCTGCGACTTGCACTCATGAATCCATGCGCAGGCGCCAGCCACGTCTTCCTGCAACGCCTGCACCTTGGCCAGCGGCGCCTTGATCACGGTAACACCCTGATAGGCCTTGTACTTGGAACCCGCCACTTCGCTGAGGGAAATCTTGATCCCCTCCTCATCCTTGGCCACTTGCCAGTTTTCGGCCCAGGCAGCAGGCGACAGCAGAACACCCACGCCACATAGCAGTCCAATACGCTTGAACGATCTCATCATGTTTATCCTTGTTGTCGAAGATCCAGCCTGTCACGCCGCCGTCATCTGCTCCCACCAGCCAAGAATCCTGATTGCCTCGTCACGATCACTGCCGCACACCTCGACATCTGCCTTGAAGCCACCACATACCGCCGGCCGCTCAGGCTTGCCGAACAGGTCGCAGAGGTTGGCAGCCGTCAAGTGCAGGCAGCGCTCACCCGCCGGCTTACCATTGGGCATGCGCGGCATCGCAGACGTGATGGACGGGGCGATGCAGCAGGCACCGCAGCCCTCACGGCAGTTCATGGCTATTCACCAAAATCAGGACTCCCTGGAACAAAACGGGACGAGCGTCCCTGGATAGTAACGGCTCAAACAGCTGTTTGAAATTGCTGGCACGATGAAATCTGCCGTGACCAGGCAGTCAGTTGCCGCCTACTGGCGATACTCGAAATCGATGGCCGCCCCTTCCACGTCACGACGGCTGTCATTGCGCAGTTGCAGCTGCATTTCGTTGTTGATCAGCCGGCCATTGAGCTGGAACGGGCTGTCGTTGGCTTCTGGCTTTTCGCTGAACATGGGGGGCAGCAAAGGTTTGCGGCGCTGGATGGGCGACGGGGTACCCACGTTCGGCTCGAGGTCATTGACCATATTCGCTGGCAGGCTGAGGTCCAGTTTTGCCTTGGGCAATGGTTTGGCGACCGCCTTGCTGACCGGCTTGTGCGCCTTTGCCTTGCTGTTGCCGGCCTTCTTTGCCGCCTGCTTCTGCGCAGGCTTGGCTACCGCCTTTTTTTGCACCGGCTTGCTTTGGGCTGCGTGCGCTTGGCCTGCCGGCTGCGCAGCCAAGGCTGGACTGCCCGGGTAGCATAACGGTGCAAGACACACGATCAGGGCAAAACAGCGCAAGGCATTCATGGCAAATGGACAGACTGGCAGGAAAGGTGCGTATGCTCCATGTTCCAAAGGCGGCTGGCAAGCCTTACAAAAGTGTGAGCGCAGGCTCCCGGCACAACTGCTGGGCCAGCAAGCCGAGGGTAATCACTGCCCGCTCGGCCTCTTTGTTCCACGGGATACCGCAATTGAGGCGGATACAGTGGTTGAATTGCTCTGTGTTACTGAATATTAGCCCCGGTGCAATGCTGATGCCCTGCTCCAGCGCCCGCACATGCAACTCCTGCGTATTGACCCGCCCAGGCAAGCTCACCCAAAGGATGAAGCCGCCCGTTGGCCGGGTCATCTGCGTACCCTCGGGGAAGTGCTGCTGCACCGCCAACTGATAGGCGCTGAGGTTCTTGCGATACTCCTGGCGAATGTAGCGCAGGTGCCGGTCGTAGCCGCCATTTTCCAGGTAGGCCGCTACCCCCATCTGCGTCACGCTGCAGGCCGAATGAGTCGTGAAAGTCTGCAGGCGCTGGATCTCGTCCTGGTAACGGCCGGCAATCATCCAGCCGACCCGCACGCCGGGGGACAAGGTCTTGGAGAAGCTGGAGCAGTAGATTACCCGGTCCAGCCGGTCGAACGCTTTCAGTGCCTTGGTCTTGCCCTGCTCGAACATCAGCTCGCCATAGATGTCGTCTTCGATGATCTGGATATCGAAGTCCGAGGCCAGGCGCAGCAACTGTTTCTGCCGCTCTTCCGGGACGGTACCGCCCAGCGGGTTGCTAAGGCGCGCAGTCAGCACCAGGGCCTTGATCGACCACTGGTTGGCCGCCAGCTGCAAGGCTTCGAGGCTGATACCGGTGGACGGGTCACTGGGGATCTCGATTACCTTGAGGCCAAGCAGGTCGGCCAGTTGCAGCAAGCCGTAATAGGTTGGCGATTCGGCCGCGATCAGGTCGCCGGGGCGGGTCAGCACGCGCAGCGACATCTGCAGGGCATCGACGCAGCCATGGGTCACGATCACTTCACGCGGGTCGACCAATACACCGGCGTCACGCATGCGAATGGCGATTTGCCGGCGCAGCGGCTCGAAGCCCGGGCTGAACATGTAACTGAAGGCACGCGGGCTGTGAAAGCGGGTGACCTTGGCAATTTGCTGATGCAGTGCGCGCACCGGCAGGTAATCGACATGCGGTACCGCAGCACCGAACGGGAACACGCCATCACGGCGCGCCTCGGTCAGTACTTGCTGGATGATGCTGGCACGGGTGACCAGGCCCGGGCGCTCGACCCGGGCAATGTCCGGCGTCTGTGCGGTCAGGGCGGGCGTCTGGTGCACGTAGTAGCCCGATTGTGGCCGTGCGCGAATCAACCCCTGGTCTTCGAGGTTGGCGTACGCCTGCAGCACCGTGGCATGGCTGACATTGAGCTGGGCGCTCATCTTGCGCACGGAGGGTACCCGCTCGCCTGGCTGGTAGACACCGCGACGGATGTCATCGGCCAGTTGCTGGGCGATACGCTGGTACAGCAGCAGGTTGGTCATGGCGGCAGGCTCGTTGTTCTTGTACGGCTCAGTGACGGTAGAGGATACCGTAACAGTTGCAAAGTGTACTGGGACAGATGGTGTGGTCGCCACAACATCTAAGGCGCCTGCCAGATCGAGCGCCGCCCGCGCGGCGCTTCGCGGGGCAAGCCCGCTCCCACATTTGTTTCGGGCCAGTTATGCCTGCACCGTCGCGCGCGATCGCCTTGTTTGCCCCACACGATATCGAGGTGAACGCCAAAAGGGCCGCGCGACAATGGCTCAGGCTTTACTGGCCCGAAACAAATGTGGGAGCGGGCTTGCCCCGCGAAGCGCCGCGCGGGCGGCGCTCGATCTCATAGGCGCAGCCAATGCCGAGGCAAACACCCCAGTCTCAGCGCGCTGGCGCAAGCTTGCCCTTCTCATCAGAGAACACGATCTCGACCCGGCGGTTCTGCGCCCTGCCCCGCTCCGAGGCATTGGCCTCGATCGGGTACTGGTCACCATAGCCCTCGACCTGCAGACGCTTTTCGTCGATACCCAGGTCCACCAGCATGTCGGCCACAGCCTGCGCACGGTCGCGGGACAACTTCAGGTTGTCTTCGGCCGCGCCGGTGCTGTCGGTATAGCCCTCGATACGCACCACCCGCCGCGGGTTCAGCTGAAGGAATTGCACCAGCTTGAGCACCGTGCGGCTGGCCGAGTTCTTCAGGTCCGCACGGCCGGTATCGAACAGCACGTCACCCAGGGTCATCACCAGGCCACGGTCGCTCTGCTCCGATGCCAGCGCCGCAATCTGCGACTCGACCCACTTGCCCTGCTGCTGCACGCTGGCCAGCTTGGCCTCGCGCAGCGCCAATTGCAGGCGCTGGCGCTCAAGGTCAAGCTTGGCCTGGCGCTCCTGGTTCAGCGCCAGCTTGGCATGCTCACTGGCGATCTCGCTGTAGCGCTGGCTGAGGTAAGCGTAATGACGTACATCGGAACCGGTGCCGATGTAGCTGGACAGCCGCTCGGCACGGGCCAGCGACTCGCCTGCGCGGATCACGTCACGTGGTGCACTGCGCAGCACATCGGAATCATCCTTGACCTTGGCGAAGGCGGCACTGGCTTCATCCAGCGCGGCCGAGCTGCGTTGGCTGGCGCAGCCTTGCAAGCCTGCCGCCAGCACCAGCAAGGCCAGCGCAGCCAATGGAGTACGGCGGATCATGGCTGCACCTCCAGTTGCTTGCGCAAGCGCTTGACCCGCGATTGCAGCAGTTGCAGCTGCTCTTCGCTCTTCTGGTTCAGCACCTGAGCCTCGGCCAGGCGAGCATCCAGCTCGGCCTGCTCGGCGCGCATGCGTGCATCGCGGTAGTCTTCGGTCAGCATGTTGCTCTTGGCACGGGCCAGTTTGTCTTCAGCCAGTTTCAACGTTTCGACCTGCTCGGTGGCACCTACGGCCCTGGCCTGCTCCAGTGCCTGTTCGGAAATGCGCATCTGCTCTTCAGGAGCCGGATCATTGGCGCAGCCAGCCAGGCCAAGCACGGCCAAGGCAAGAATCAAGGGTTGGGTTCTCACGCAATCTTCCTAGTGTTTGGGGGCATCCGCCGGTACCTGCAACTGCGCTTTCCAGCGCTCTACATTGCGTTGCAGGACGGCCTCGGACGCACCGGAGATCGGCAATTCTGTCAGTTTTTTCGCCAATTGCCCACGCAACCAGCTGTCATTGCATGCCGAGTTGTGCGAAAGGGCCAGGTACAGGCCCGGCCGGTCCACCGGCAGGCCACGGGCGATCAGGTCATTGTTCATACCCAGGCTCTGGGCCATGGCCATGCCGGAATAGCGCCCGGCCAGCACATAATCCACCTGGCCGAGCACCAGTTTCTGGAACGCCTGGGTCAGGTTCTGCGCGGGCACCAGCTTGAGCTGGGCCTTGGCGAAGGCGGTAAAGGCCGGGGTCAGCCGCGCTCGCTCAGACAAACTGCCTTGATACCTGGCCAGGTCCGCCGGGCCGTCGAAGGTCAGCTCGGCATCGTGACGGGTCCACACCAGGTATTCATTCAGTTGCAACGGCGGATGGATGTAGTCCAGCGCAGTCAGTTGCTCGACCTGCATCGGTGTATCGAGCAGCAGATCCATACGCCCGCTGCGCACTTCCTCCAGTGCCTGGTCGCGACGGCCGGCATTCAGCACTTCCACCTTTACACCCAGCTCGCCAGCCACCTGGCGCAACAGGTCGACGTTGGCGCCGATCAGGTGTTTCGGGTCTTTCGGATCTTGCCACGAATAGGGCGGCGCATCCGGGCTGCCCGTTGCCACCAGGCGTTCGCACTTGCCTGCCGCCATGGCCAGTGGTGACATCAACAGCGCCACACACGCCAGCGCCCTGCCCGTTCCGCGCAACATCATCCCTCACTCCTTGTATTGCTTGACCCGGCCCTATCGCCGGCAAGCCAGCTCCCACAGGTACAGCACAGCGCTCAAGGGCAGTGCTGTAACTGTGGGAGCTGGCTTGCCGGCGATAGGGCCGGTACAGGCCAAAAAAAACCCGGCCCCCTGTACGAGGGCCGGGTTCTTTATAAGTGAAGCAGGCGGATCAGACCAGCTTTTCCAGCTCCGGAACCGCTTCGAACAGGTCGGCAACCAGGCCGTAGTCGGCTACCTGGAAGATCGGCGCTTCTTCGTCCTTGTTGATCGCAACGATCACCTTGGAGTCCTTCATGCCGGCCAGGTGCTGGATCGCGCCGGAGATACCGACGGCGATGTACAGCTGTGGTGCAACGATCTTGCCGGTCTGACCGACCTGCATGTCGTTCGGCACGAAGCCTGCGTCGACCGCAGCGCGCGAGGCACCAACGGCAGCGCCGAGCTTGTCGGCCAGGCTGTACAGGTGCTTGAAGTTGTCACCGTTGCCCATGCCGCGGCCGCCGGAAACGACGATCTTGGCAGCGGTCAGCTCTGGGCGGTCGGACTTGGCCAGCTCTTCACCAACGAAGGCCGAAATGCCGGCGTTGTGCGCAGCACCAACAGCTTCAACAGCGGCCGAGCCACCTTCGGCGGCGACCGGGTCGAAGCCGGTGGTACGCACGGTGATGACCTTGACCGCAGCGCTCGATTGCACGGTGGCAATGGCGTTACCGGCGTAGATCGGGCGCTTGAAGGTGTCGGCGGACTCGACCGAGATGATCTCGGAGATCTGGTCCACATCCAGCAGCGCGGCAACGCGAGGCAGGATGTTCTTGCCATTGGTGGTGGCCGGTGCCAGCACGTGGCTGTAGCCGCTCGCCAGCTCTTTGATCAGCGGCGCGACGTTCTCTGGCAGCACGTGGGCGTAGGCTGCGTTATCGGCAACCAGCACCTTGGCCACGCCAGCGATCTTGGCAGCAGATTCGGCAACGCCACCGACGTTCTGGCCAGCGACCAGTACGTGCACATCACCACCGATCTTGGCGGCAGCAGCGACAGTATTCAGGGTGGCCGGGGCTACGGCACCGTTCTCGTATTCAGCGACAACCAGGATAGTCATTTAGATTACCTTCGCTTCGTTCTTCAGCTTCTCGACCAGTTCGGCCACCGATTTGACCTTGATGCCAGCGCTGCGGGCAGCCGGGGCTTCAACCTTCAGGGTCTTGTTGGTGGAGGCGAGGGAAACGCCCAGCGCGTCTGGAGTAACGGTCTCCAGCGGCTTCTTCTTGGCCTTCATGATGTTCGGCAGCGACGCGTAGCGCGGCTCGTTCAGGCGCAGGTCGGTGGTGACGATGGCTGGCAGGTTCAGCGATACGGTCTGCAGGCCGCCGTCGATTTCACGGGTGACATTCAGCTTGTCGCCAGCGACTTCGACCTTGGAGGCGAAGGTGCCTTGCGCGTAGCCGGTCAGCGCGGCCAGCATCTGGCCGGTCTGGTTGTTGTCGCTGTCGATGGCCTGCTTGCCGAGGATGACCAGCTGCGGCTGCTCCTTGTCGACAACGGCTTTCAACGCCTTGGCAACGGCCAGGGAGTTCAGTTCGTCAGCGGCTTCTACCAGGATGGCACGGTCGGCACCCAGGGCCAGGGCGGTACGCAGTTGCTCCTGGGCAGTGGCCGGGCCAACGGAAACGACGACGATCTCGGTCGCAACGCCCTTTTCCTTCAGGCGGACAGCCTCTTCCACGGCGATTTCGCAGAAGGGGTTCATGGACATCTTGACGTTAGCAAGGTCGACGCCGGAGTTGTCCGCCTTGACGCGAACCTTGACGTTGTAGTCGACCACTCGTTTGACAGCTACAAGAACCTTCATGGATTCCTCGTTACTCTCCGGTGAATAGATAGTCGCCTGGGGCTGAGCCCGGCGATGCGCGTGGGTACAAGGGCACCTCTAAAAACGTACCGGGAGCCAGTATCTTCACTGTGACCGAACAGTCTTGTCCGGACTATTGCGACAAATACTCACGGGTCATTTCCTGTCGTGGCGTGTAAACTCCACTACAAGCCGGCCAAAGGCCGCAAAACCCTGCTCCACACCTGGTCTTTAGAGGTGTACCTGCGCCCGGCTGCAAGCCTACGGCGAACGTAAAACCGCTCGTATCTTGACCGTAACACCCCATCCGGTCAATACGGCAAATCGGTCACCCTCCAGCCGCGTTCCTGTGATTTTACTGGCCTGCGGCAAATTCAAACAAACGTTTGTATTGGACCCGCCAAGTGGTGTAGATATAATGCGCGGCCAAGACAAAACGGTGTAGTCCGTCATTTGCGCAGCTACAGTTTCGCTCCCGTGATGAGCCACTGTGCGCAAGCACCCATAAGACAAAGCAACAGCACGAGCCTTGATGAGTAGGAGAGAACCAGTGGAACGCGAATACATGGAATTCGACGTGGTCATCGTCGGCGCCGGCCCGGCGGGCCTGTCCGCCGCCTGCCGCCTGAAGCAGAAGGCCGCCGAAGCCGGTAGCGAAATCAGCGTCTGCGTGGTGGAAAAAGGCTCTGAAGTCGGCGCCCACATCCTCTCCGGCGCGGTGTTCGAGCCCCGTGCGCTGAACGAGCTGTTCCCTGACTGGAAAGAACTCGGCGCCCCGCTGAACACCGAAGTGAAGCGCGACGACATCTATGTGCTCAAGGATGCCGGCAGCGCCACCAAGGTGCCTGACCTGTTCGTGCCCAAGACCATGCACAACCATGGCAACTACATCATCTCGCTGGGCAACCTGTGCCGCTGGCTGGCCCAGCAGGCCGAGAACCTGGGCGTGGAAGTCTACCCGGGCTTCGCCGCCCAGGAAGCGCTGTTCGATGAAAATGGCGTGGTGCGCGGCATTGTCACCGGTGACATGGGTGTGGACCGTGAAGGCAACCCGAAAGACGGCATGTACACCCCGGGCATGGAGCTGCGTGGCAAGTACACCCTGTTCGCCGAAGGCTGCCGTGGCCATATCGGCAAGCAGCTGATCAAGCGCTTCAACCTGGACAACGAGTCCGATGTGCAGCACTACGGCATCGGCCTGAAGGAAATCTGGGAAATCGACCCGGCCAAGCACGAGCAAGGCCTGGTGGTGCACACCGCCGGCTGGCCGCTGGACGTGGTAGCCAAGGACAACACCGGTGGTTCGTTCCTCTATCACCTGGAAAACAACCAGGTAGTGGTCGGCCTGATCGTCGACCTGTCCTATGCCAACCCGTACCTGTCGCCGTTCGATGAATTCCAGCGCCTGAAACACCACCCGGTGATGAGCCAGTACCTCGAAGGCGGCAAGCGCATCAGCTACGGCGCCCGCGCCATCTGCAAAGGCGGCCTGAACTCGCTGCCGAAGATGGTCTTCAACGGCGGCGCGCTGATCGGCTGCGACCTGGGCACCCTGAACTTCTCCAAGATCAAGGGCAGCCACACCGCGATGAAGTCGGGCATGCTCGCGGCCGAAGCCGTGGCCGACGCACTGATCGCCGGCAGCGAAGGCGGCGACCAGCTGAACGGCTACGTCAGCGCCTTCAAGGCCAGCTGGTTGTACGAAGAACTGTTCGCCAGCCGCAACTTCGGCCCGGCGCTGCACAAGTTCGGCCCGCTGCTCGGTGGCGCGTTCAACTATGTCGACCAGAACTGGTTCGGCGGCAAGCTGCCGTTCACCCTGCACGACACCAAGCCGGACTACGCCTGCCTCAAGCTCGCGGCGGACTCGAAAAAGATCGATTACCCAAAACCGGACGGCAAGCTCAGCTTCGACAAGCTCAGCTCGGTATTCCTCTCCAGCACCAACCACGAAGAGGAACAACCCTGCCACCTGAAGCTGACCGACCCGAACGTGCCGATCGCCAGCAACCTGCCGCTGTACGACGAACCGGCCCAGCGCTACTGCCCGGCCGGCGTGTACGAAGTGGTCACCCAGGAGGACGGCAACAAGCGCTTCCAGATCAACGCGCAGAACTGCGTGCACTGCAAGACCTGCGACATCAAGGACCCGGCCCAGAACATCACCTGGGTTACCCCTGAAGGCGCTGGCGGGCCGAACTACCCGAACATGTAACGCCCCAGCTCTTGCTGCAACAAAAAGCCCCCGGCTCGTAAAAACCGGGGGCTTTTTTGCATCGACCCGGGTTAGGCGGTTCTGACTTCTTCGAACAACTCCGGGTGACGATCAAGAAGCTTGAACAATTTTACCAGTGCCACTGGTGGCTTCGTTTTGCCATTCTCGTAGCGTGAAAAAGCATTGACCCCGCCACCGAAGATTTCCCCTGCTTCCCGCTGATCCAGATCAAATTTCTTGCGCACGGAAATAATGAATTCAGGATCGACTTCTAGCGCATTGACCTGTCGGTTGAATGCCGACATAAGATCGCTGATACGCATTGCCTCGTCATGGCTTAGTACTGCCTCACCACAGGCAGAGCAGTAATTACCTGCGACATCAGGGATCACGGTCGATTGCCCCTTGTACCGGTATGGCATGTCCTTGGTGTCTGGTGCGAGCTCGGCACCCCCACAAATCGGGCATCTCATGTTCACAACTCCTTGAATGACACGATGAGCACGTCATCTACCACAGACAGTTTCAGGTACAGGTAGCCTTTCACCGTGAGCGGCCGGTAAACATCTTGCCATACGCGGTGGTCGGTATAACTGGTCATGCTTTTATAAAAATCTCTGCGCTCCAGCGCACAGACCACAGCAAGCATGTCCGTATACGCCATATCCAGAGCCTGCGCGCCTCGCAGGGCGGCAGTGGTAGGACTGATGCGGCCAGCGCTAGCCAGCTCTTTTACCCGCACCAGCGAGCAATGAGGCGTTCTCTTTTCCATGAGAAATTAACCTTCCAGGTTAAATTTGGCTAATAGGTTATTCCAATAACCCTCGCCCGGAAGTCTGCCTCACTATCCCTCTGCCGTTTCCGGCTCATTTGTCACCGCACATGATCGGCATCGGCTCCGCCGCAAACGCCAACGGCTCACGGCGCCCGAAATACAAGGCCGTCAGCAACCCCACGGTGCCCATGACCAGACAAAAGCCGACACACACCCACGGGCTCCACGGCATCAGTGCAATCAGTGCCAGCGGCGTGGTGCTGGCCCACAGTGCGTAGGCCACGTTGTAGGTGAAGGAAATGCCCGACACTCGGATTTCAGCCGGGAACAACCCGACCATCACCGACGGCACCACCCCCACCACGCCGCAGCTCAACCCCGCCAGCGCATAGGCCAGCCAGGTCATGCCCCACTGCCCTACCAGGCTGGCGTACAACGCGCCAATACCCAGCGGCAGCAGCAGGCTGTAGAACATCAACGCACGCCAGGCACCCACGCGGTCGACCAGCAGCCCTGCCAGTACACAGCCAATGTTGAGGAAGACAATGCCCACGCTGCTCAGGGCAAAGGTGTGCCCGGCTGTCATGCCGAAGCGTTGTTGCATCACCGTCGGGGTAATCACCACCAGCACCACCACGGCGGAGGTCAGTACACAGGTCAGCAGCGCCGCCGGGACCAATGCCCGCCGGTGTTCACCCAGCACCCGCCGCAGCGGGAACGTCACAGGCTGCTCCTGGCGTGCGCGCAGGGCAAGGAACACCGGCGTTTCGCTGAGCCAGCGGCGCAGCCACACGCCGATCACACCAAACACCCCGCCCAGCAGGAACGGGTAGCGCCAGGCGTAGTCGAGGATTTCCTGTGGGGTATACACCTGCGCCAGCAAGGTCGCGGTCAGCGCCCCCAGCAGGTAGCCAAAGGTCAGCCCGGCCTGCAGGAAGCCCAGGGCGTAACCCCGCCGCCCGGCGGGCGCATGCTCGGCGACGAAGGTCCAGGCACTCGGCACCTCGCCCCCCACAGCCGCCCCCTGGAGAATGCGCAGCGCCAGCAGGATCAGCGGCGCGGCATAGCCGATGTCGGCATAGGTCGGCATCACCCCGATCAGCAGGCATGGCAAGGCCATCATCAGGATGCTCAGGCTGAACACCCGCTTGCGCCCCAGGTGGTCGGCGAAGTGCGCCATCAGGATGCCGCCCAGCGGCCGCGCCAGGTAGCCGGTGACGAAAATGCCGAAGCTTTGCAGCAGGCGCAGCCACTCAGGCATCTCGGGTGGGAAGAACAGCTGGCTGAGGGTCAGCGCAAAGAACACGAAAATGATGAAATCGTAGATTTCCAGCGCGCCGCCCAGCGCCGCCAGGCCCAGGGTCCGGTGGTCGCCGCGGCTGAACCGGGGCGGGCGAGCGGTATCGATGGCAGTCATGGCAAGGTCCGCAAATCGGCAAAGGGCAAGAGGATAGCAAATAGCTGCCCCCTTGCCCCTAATGCCACTCAGTCAGCCCCATGGTGCTAGGCTGTTACGGCGCTAGCGGCTGAACACCGTGTGCGCAAAGTTGGCCCGTGGCCGGGGCCGGGCCGTGGCAACCGGCATGGCGCCTGGCAGCGGTAGCTTGCCGACCAGCAGCGGCGCGTCGATGATCGCCATGAACGACTCCAGCGCCTCGTTATCGGGCACCTGCGGCAAGCTCAGGCTGACCGCCTGCCGTTCAGTCTGCGGCACTGAAGGCACTTTCAACTGCGCGGAGTGGTAAAGCAGGGCGTGCTGGATCTGCGTACTGACGCGGCAGAAGCGCGCCAGGTCGACCCCGGCATGGCTGGCCAGTTCGATATTGCCCAGCAGCAGGTGAAAAGGCTGCAAGGCGCACTGCACCAGGCGTTGCAACTCCTCGAAGCTGTCTACGGGGGCAATACGGTAATAGCCCAGGCCATTGAGCAGCCGCTCCAGCTGGAGGCGCTGGCAGGGGTGTGAGTCGGCGATGAGGATGCGCAGGGTCTTGTTAGCCATGGTCGGACCTGGGCAGTTGGGTAATGGTTACGCTCCATGACCATACTGCGCCAGTGACGGCTACTGCCAACGCTACGGTCGGCAGGGGTCTCCTTTGATAGAAGTCGGGAAAACCGCATAAATCAAGTGATTGACTGACGGAATTTTCATTTGCCTTTGACGCGCCCTTCAGGACTCCCACTCGCGCATGCGCACCCTGCAGTGCTTCATGGCGTTAACGATGTGCTTCTCCACCACGCTACGGGAAATGCCCAGGTGTTCGGCAATCTGCGGGTGCGAGAGGCCGTCGAGCTTGCGCAGCAGGAAGCAGTCACGGCACACCTTGCTCAGCTCATCCAGCGCACGCTGCATCAGTGCCAGGCGCTGGTCCAGCTGCAAATCATGGGACGGCGCCGCCGTGTGCCAGCGCTCGTCGCTGTCCAGCACTTCCAATGGCTCGGCCTGGCGCACCTGATGCCGCCGGTGGCGGTCGACCACCAGATTGAGCGCGGTACGGTAAAGAAACGCGCGCGGGTGCTCGATGCGCTCGGCATCGGTGCGTTCCAGCACCCGCAGGTAAGCATCATGCGCCACGTCTTCGGCAGCTTGGCGACTGCCCAGGCGCGCGGAGAGGAAACCCACCAGTTCGCGATAGTAATGTTCCACGACGTTACCTGAGATGTCCTGCCAGCCTTGCCAGAAAGCCTTTTCAGGCAGCGGCGCGGGACCGAGTGATGTCAACGTGCGATCTTACAAACTATAATGATTCTCAGCAACACGCCAACACTCCTCCTGCCTGGGTTAAATCCACTGGTCGGGGTTTCGTCTATCTGTGACCTCGGTGCGCGCGCCGTCACCTGGCAGCGCGCGGCCCTCACTCTGGCTGGAAGTCTGCATGCGACCTTTAACCAACACCCGCCGCCGTGTCGTGCTCGCGGGCCTGGGCCTGCTCGGCGCGGGCTGCCTGCTGGCCTGGAAGGCCCTGCCCTACGGCTCCCAGCCGCTGAGCACGGTGACCGTCACACGCGCCGACATCGAAAGCAGCGTTACCGCCTTGGGCACCCTGCAACCCCGGCGCTACGTGGATGTTGGCGCGCAGGCCTCCGGGCAGATCCACAAGCTGCACGTCGAGGTTGGCGACACGGTGCGCAAAGGCCAGTTGCTGGTCGAGATCGACCCTTCGACCCAGCAAGCCCGGCTGGATGCCGGGCGCTACTCGATCGACAACCTCAAGGCCCAACTGGCCGAACAGCGCGCCCAGGGCCTGCTGGCCCAGCAACAGCTCAAGCGCCAGCGCGACCTGGCCGCCGCCGGCGCCACCCGTGAAGAAGACGTGCAAACGGCAGCCGCACAGTTGAAAGTGACCCAGGCGCGCATCGACATGTTCCAGGCGCAGATCCGCCAGGCCCAGGCCAGCCTGCGCAGCGACGAGGCCGAGCTGGGCTACACGCGCATCTACGCGCCCATGGACGGCACGGTGGTGGCCGTGGATGCCCGCGAAGGGCAAACCCTCAATGCCCAGCAGCAAACCCCGTTGATCCTGCGCATTGCCAAGCTCTCGCCGATGACCGTCTGGGCCCAGGTCTCCGAGGCTGACATCGGCAAGGTCAAGCCGGGCATGACCGCCTACTTCACCACCCTGGCCGGCGGCAAGCGCCGCTGGACCAGCACCGTGCGGCAAGTGCTGCCGATTCCGCCCAAGCCGCTGGAGCAGGCCAGCCAGGGTGGCGGTAGCCCGGCCAGCGTCAGCAATGGCAGCGCCGGCAGCCAGGTGGTGCAGTACAGCGTACTGCTGGATGTCGACAACCCGGACGGTGCGCTGATGGCCGAGATGACCACACAGGTATTCTTTGTAGCGGGCAAGGCCAACCAAGTGTTGACCGTGCCGCTGGCGGCGCTGGACGACGGCGAAGGCCTGCGCCTGGCGCATGTGCTGACCGTGGACGGCAAGGTGGAACAGCGCCAGGTACGCACCGGCCTCAGCGACCGCCTGCGGGTGCAGGTACTGGACGGCCTCAACGAAGGCGAGCGCCTGGTCATCGGTGCCCCCACGCTGAGCGGAGGCTGAATGAGCGCCCCCCTGATCGAGCTGGTCGACATCCGCAAATCCTACGGCGGTCTCGATACCCCCAAGGTCGACATCCTCCACGGCATCAGCCTGAGCATCCACCCTGGCGAATTCGTCGCCATCGTCGGCGCCTCAGGCTCTGGCAAGTCGACCCTGATGAACATCCTCGGCTGCCTCGACCGCCCCAGCTCCGGCAGCTATCGCTTCGCCGGCAAGGACGTGGCCACGCTGGACAGCGACGAACTGGCCTGGCTGCGCCGCGAGGCATTCGGCTTCGTGTTCCAGGGCTACCACCTGATCCCCTCGGGCTCGGCACAGGAAAACGTCGAGATGCCGGCCATCTACGCCGGCATCGACGCCAGCGAACGCCACGCCCGCGCCAGCGCCCTGCTCGGCCGCCTGGGCCTGGCCAGCCGCACCGGCAACCGCCCGCACCAGTTGTCTGGCGGCCAGCAGCAACGGGTGTCGATTGCCCGCGCCCTGATGAACGGCGGCCATATCATCCTCGCCGACGAACCCACCGGTGCCCTCGACAGCCACAGCGGCACCGAGGTCATGGCGCTGCTCGACGAACTGGCCAGCCAAGGCCATGTGATCATCCTGATCACCCACGACCGTGATGTGGCGGCGCGGGCGCAGCGGGTGATCGAAATTCGTGATGGCCTGATCATCAGCGACTCGGCCGCCGAACAACCTGCGACCCAGATTGGGCAAGGGCTGCAAGCCGACCAGTTGCGTCAACGCCTGGACCGCGGCGCGACCTTGCGCGGGGCATGGAAAGGTGAACTGATCGAAGCCCTGCAAGCCGCCTGGCGGGTGATGTGGGTCAACCGCTTCCGCACCGCCCTGACCCTGCTGGGCATTGTCATCGGTGTGGCCTCGGTCGTGGTGATGCTGGCGGTGGGCGAAGGCAGCAAGCGGCAGGTCATGGCGCAGATGGCCGCCTTCGGCTCCAACATCCTCTACCTCAACGGCAAGCCGGCAAGCCTGGGCGAACAGGCCGGTACCATCACCCTGGATGACGTCGCCGCCATCGGCCAGTTGCCGCAAGTCAAGCATGTGATGCCGGTAATCGGCGAGAAGATGATGGTGCGCCACGGCAACAGCAGCCAGCAGTTCTACGTGGGCGGCAACAACACCTGGTTCCCCGAGATCTTCAACTGGCCGGCGGTGGAAGGCAGCTTTTTCACCGATGCCGACGAGGCCAATGCCGCGGCAGTGGCCGTGATCGGCCAGAAGGTGCGGGAAAAGATGCTCGACCCCGGGCGCGACCCGCTGGGGCAGTACATCCTGATCGGCAACGTGCCGTTCCAGGTAGTCGGCATCCTGGCCGGCAAGGGTGCCAGCTCTGGCGACCAGGATAGCGACGGACGCATTGCGGTGCCCTACTCCGCCGCCGCCATCCGCCTGTTCGGCCAGCGCGACCCGGACTACATCACCGTCGCTGCGCAGGACTCCACCCGGGTCAACGAAGCCGAAGCCGCCATCGACCGCCTGCTGCGCCAGCGCCACAACGGCCGTCAGGACTTTGAGCTGACCAACGACGCGGCGCTGATCCAGGCCGAGGCACGCACGCAGAACAGCCTGTCGCTGATGCTGGGGGCGATTGCCGCGATCTCGCTGCTGGTGGGCGGTATCGGCGTGATGAACATCATGCTGATGACCGTGCGCGAGCGCACCCGGGAAATCGGTATCCGCATGGCCACCGGTGCGCGCCAGCGCGACATCCTGCGCCAGTTCCTCAGCGAGGCGGTGATGCTGTCGATGGTCGGCGGCCTGGCCGGTATCGTCCTGGCCCTGGCCATCGGCGGCGGCCTGATGCTGGCCGAAGTGGCGGTGGCCTTTGCCCTGCCTGCCATGCTCGGCGCTTTCGCCTGCGCCGTCGTAACCGGCATCGTGTTCGGCTTCATGCCTGCGCGAAAAGCCGCCCGCCTCGACCCGGTCAAAGCCCTTACCAGCGAATAACCCATGACACTGCCTAGCCGTATCTGCCTGTTGTCCTTGTGTGTAAGCCTTGCCGCCTGCAGCACGCCACCGACACCCACCAGCGGCATCGTCGCTCCGGCTTCCTGGCAAGGCGCAGCCCAAGCGGCCACCCCGCCATCAGCGCAGTGGTGGCAGGCGTTTGCCAGCCATGAACTGGACCGTCTGGTGCAGCATGCCATGCACAACGCCCACGACCTGGCCGCCGCCACGGCGCGGGTACGCCAGGCCCAGGCCCGAGCGGTGATTGCCGGCGCGCCGCTGCTGCCAGAACTGCAACTGGGGCTGAATGGCAGCCGCCAGCGCCTGCTGCACGGCGACGGCAACGACCAGCTCGACGTCAGCCGCAACGAACCCACCAGCACCTCGTTCGACGCGCAGCTCAGCGCCAGTTACGAGATCGACTTCTGGGGCGGCCTGCGCGCCACCCGCGATAACGCCTTGCGCAGCCTGGATGCCAGCCGCTTCGACCGCCAGACCGTGGAACTGACCCTGGTCAGTGCGGTAGCGGACAGCTACCTGCAAGGCCTGGCCCTGGAAGAACAGCTGCGTATCGCCCGCCTGAACCTGCGCAATGCCCAGGACGTGCTGGGCCTGGTCGAGGCGCGCCAACGCAGCGGCTCCGCCACCCGCCTGGAGCTGGCCCAACAGCGCAGCCTGGTGGCCACCCAGCAACGCCAGTTGCCTTTGCTGGAACAGAAGTGGCAGGACAGCCGGGTCACCCTGGCGACCCTGCTGGGCGACCCGGTGCAGTCACTGCCCACCAGCCGGGAGGCGATCGATACCTTGCAGTGGCCCGCCATCGGCAGCGGCGTACCGAGCGAACTGCTCACCCGCCGCCCGGATATTGCCGCCGCAGAAGCCCGGCTGGCCGCCGCCAGCGCCAACGTGCAGGTTGCCCGCGCCGCCATGCTGCCCAAGCTGACCTTGGGAGCCAGCCTGGGCGCAGGTGCAAACACCTTTGCCCACCTGTTCGACAGTTCCTACTACACCCTTACCAGCGGGCTGGTTGCGCCGATCTTCAACAACGGCCGGTTACGCGCCGCACGTGAACTGGCCGAGGCCGAGCAGGCGGAATTGCTGGAAACCTACCGCAGCAGCATCCTGGCCGGCTTTGCCGATGTCGAGAAAGCGCTGAATGCGATCCAGGGTGTAGACCGCCAGCGGCAGTGGCAGGATGAAGAAGTGCAGCAGGCACGGCTGGCGTTTGACCTGGCCCAGCAGCGCTATGGCGCGGGGGCCGAGACCTTGCTGAGCGTGCTGGAAACCCAACGCACCTTGTATGTGGCACAGGACCAGCAGGCGCAACTGCGCCTGGCCCGGTTGCAGGGTAGTGTGGCGTTGTACAAGGCATTGGGTGGGGGGTGGCAGGTCGAACGTTAGTCCGGGTCGCCTTCGGGGGCTGCTGCGCAGCCCAATCGCGACGCAAGGCCGCTCCCACATTGACCACGCAATATTAAAGCCTTGCGCCGACCTGTGGGAGCGGCCTTGTGTCGCGATTGGGGCGCGACGCGCCCCCCCGTCAGCCCGAACGCCGCGCCACCTTCAGGTTACGCGCATACCACGGCCTTTGCGGCACTTTGGGCTGCAACTTGTCGAACAGGTCTTCATCGCTGTAGATGATGCGCAATGCCAGCTTCATGGTCTCAGGATCCATCTCCACGCTGCGCCCGGGCCGCAACCCCGGCACTGTCGAGCAACCGTGCGTGTCCGGCCCCAGCCACGGATCTGCCACCTCGACCCAGCGCCCGGGCGCAAACCACTGCACGCCATTGACCTCCAGGCGCCGCACTTCGCCCGGGTGCAGCCGCTCATGGGCAAGGAACCAGTCTTCGATGCGGTCATCGATCCAGCCATGAAAGTGCCAGAACACCGGGTTCACATGGGAAGAAAACGGGTCACCGAGGAAGTCGTTGTCCGCCGCGAACCAGCGCTCGGCAAAGTCATCCGGCGTGCGTGCCGTCGGCACCGGCATGCCGTTGGACGGGTCGCGGGGCACCGATGCCCAACGCATGTGCAGCCAGTCATGCAGGCCCAGTTCCACCTCTGAGCCGAACTGGCCCAAGGTCAGGGTGCTCAGGTACTCCGGGTCGCTGTAGCGTGACTCCCAGACCTGGAAGTTGCCATGGAAGGTATCTGGCGTCTTGATGTCACGCACCCACTGGGTGTAGTCCGCGTCACCGCTGGCCAGCCAGGTAGGCGGCAGGGCATTGCCGTCATGGTTGTCGAAGTAGCGGGCAAACCCGGCACGGTCACGCTCCAGCTCCGGCTGCGGCAACGGGAACCGCGACCATGAAGGCAAGTCCTGCAGGGCGCGGGCACTGCCAAGCATGTGCCGGTGCATGAAAAAGAAGTCCTCGCCCGAGCCGTTGCGGTCCTTGTGCCGGCCACGTGCATCGCGCTCGCCGTCGCGCGGCCCCGGCTGCCAACCCAGGCCACGCAGGGCGCCCTGCTTGTCCTTGTCCAGCTTGTGCCACTTGTCACGCGACGAATGCCACAGCTGGTGGAACAGGCGATGCTCGGGAGCGATCAGCCAGGCCAGCAGTTGCGGGTTCAGCGGAGTACGCTCGCGCGCCTCAGGGAACGTGCGCTTCAACGCCAAAAAGTGGTTATCCTCGATGGGCAGCGTCAAGGCACGGTCCATGCGCGCAATGCGCCCGCTGAGGGTTGCCGGCCCGGCATTGCCGAAGCGGCCCCAGACCTCGTCCAGCACGATATGGCACTCGTAACGCCCCTGGGCCGAAAACAGGCGCCAGCGCAACGTGCCGGGTTTGTCCGCCAGCAGGTCGCCCACCACACGGTAGCGTGGCTCCTCGTCTGCGCGCAGGCGCTCGGGGGTATCCAGGTAGCCGCGCAGGGCTCGTCCGCTGGCGGCAACGTCAAGAAACAGCTCCAGTTCGCCTGCTGGCAGGCCATCCAGCCCCGCATCCTTGCCCTGCAGGGTCCAGCGCCAGATGCCGCGCAAGGTGTCACCCAACTGCTGCAACCGGGTATCGGCCAACTCCACCACGGCCTCGCCCGGCGTTTCCGGAAATGCCTCGGCCTCGCGCTGGCGCTGCACATACAGCGCACCCAGCGCGCCAGGTACCACCACACCCGTCAATGCCACACCGGCGATGAAACCGCGTCGGGAAATCGTCATTGCATACCTGTGCATTCATTGCGGCCATGGAGCACGGCCCGTCCAAGGCTAGAACGTTGCACGGCCGGCAAAATTTAAGCCCGGGCGGGCTCCGTGGTGGGCTAAATTTTCTGGCTGCGAGCTCGTTCACTGCAGGTAGCGGCGGCCTCTGTGCCCATCCCTCGACGGTGAACCTACTGAGACCAAGATGACGACTCCACGCTGGAAGAAAGCCCTGTTTATCAGCCTGGCCACGGCTGTTGCCGCCGGCGCCGGGTTTGCCGCCTGGTATTACCTGGCCACACCTGCCGGCTATTCCCGCGAGGTGACCCGCCAGGCCAACGACCTGCAGGAACGCATCATCTCGTTCGACAGCCATATCACCCTGCCGCTGACGTTTGGCACTGAAGGCAGCGAAGCCGACAAGGACGGCGGTGGCCGCTTCGACCTGGCCAAGGCGGCCCGCGGGCGCCTGTCGAGCGCCGCCCTGACCATCTTCGCCTGGCCAGAATCCTGGACCGGCAACGATGGCCCGCACCGCCCTACCCCAGGTTTTGTCGAGGCCGCTCGCCACACCCAGGAAGTGCGCTTCAACGCCATCACCGCCATGGTCCGCGACTTCCCGCAACAGGTCGGCATTGCCTATACCCCGCAAGACATGCGGCGCCTGCATGGCGAAGGCAAGTTCGCGGTATTCCTCAGCATGCTCAACGCCTATGCGCTGGGCGATGATATCGACCAGCTCGACCGCTGGGCCGCACGCGGCGTACGCATGTTCGGTTTCAGCTATGTGGGCAACAACAGCTGGGCCGACTCCTCACGCCCGCTACCGTTCTTCAACGACACCGTCGATGCGCTGGATGGCCTGTCACCAACCGGCAAGCGCGCGGTGCAACGGCTGAATGACCTGGGCGTGATCATCGACGTGTCGCAGATGTCGAGCAAGGCGCTGGCCCAGGTGGCCGCCCTCAGCCGCGCGCCGTTGGTGGCCTCGCACTCGGTGCCACGGGCCATGGTCGACATCAACCGCAACCTCTCCGACAAGGAGCTGCAACTGATCAAGGACAGCGGCGGGGTGATCCAGCTGGTGGCCTTCTCCACCTACCTCAAGCCGCTGACCAGCAAGACCCAGGACAAACTCAACGCCCTGCGTGCCCGCTACGACCTGCCGCCGCTGGCCAACCTCAATTACGCGCTGATGCCCGGCGACCCGGTGATCGCCGGCTGGCCCGAGCAGAAGGTTGGCCAGTACGCCAACGAGCTGTACGGCATTCTCGACGAAGAGCCGCCAGCCACGCTGAAGGACTACGGCGATGCCATCGACTACACCGTGCGCAAAGTGGGCATCGACCATGTCGGCCTGAGCTCGGACTTCAACGAAGGCGGCGGCATCGACGGCTGGCAGGACGCCAGCCAGGCCCGCAACGTCACCGCCGAGCTGATCAGCCGCGGCTACTCCGAAGCGGATATCGCCAAGCTCTGGGGCGGCAACTTCCTGCGGGTGTGGGAGCAAGTACAGCGCGCCGGGCAGCCTGTTGCCACTTCGTCCCACTGACCCTGTCGAGCACCTTGATGAACCATCGTCGTACCTTTCTCAAGCAGGCCGGCCTGCTGGCGGCCGCCCTGCCCCTGACCGGCCCCGGCCCGCTGCTGCCTACCGCCCGTGCCGCAGCGGCGCAACCCGCCAGTGCAGATAACTGGGCCGCGTTTCGCGGCCTGTTCGAGCTGGACCCTGCCTATGCGCACTTCGCCAACTTCCTGATTACCTCGCACCCCAAGCCCGTGCGCGAGGCCATCGAGGCCCTGCGCAGCCAATTCGACCGACAACCGGCACGCATGGTCGACTGGGACAGCCAGTCGGAGTGGAAGCACGAAGCCGCAGTGCGCGAATGGGCTGCACGTTACCTTGAAGTAACGCCACGGCAGATCGCCCTGACCGGCAGCACCACCGAGGGCCTGGGGCTGATCTATGGCGGATTGAAAATCGCGCCGGGGCAGGAAATACTCACAACCGTCCACGAGCACTCGGCAGCACGCCATACCATGGGTTTTCGGACCACGCGCGACGGCACACCCGTACGCCGCCTGCGCCTGTTCGAAGACCCCGCCAAGGTCAGCACCGACCAGGTGCTGGCTACCATTTCAGCCGCCATCGGGCCGAAAACCCGGGTGCTGGGCATGACCTGGGTGCACTCGGGCAGTGGCGTGAAGTTGCCTGTGGGCGAGATCGGCAAACTCGTGCGCGAGGTCAATCGCCAGCGTGACGAGCAGGACCAGATCATCTATGTGATCGACGGCGTGCATGGTTTTGGCGTTGAAGATAGTCGCTTTGCCGACTTCAACTGCGATTACTTCATCGCCGGCACGCACAAGTGGATGTTCGGGCCTCGGGGTACCGGAATCATTTGCGCAGCGTCTACAGAGCTGAAGCAGCTGACCCCGACCATCGCCACGTTTTCCGAAAACGAGGATTTCGCTACGGTGATGACGCCCGGTGGCTACCATGCGTTCGAGCACCGCTGGGCGCTGGGCAAGGCGTTCGAGTTGCACTTGCAACTGGGCAAGGCGGCGGTACAGGCGCGCATTCACGGGCTGAACGACTTGCTCAAGCAGCGGCTTGAGGCACTGTCGGGCATCGAGCTGGTGACGCCACGCAGCACCCGCTATTCGGCGGGGTTCTGCTTCTTCCGGGTCAAGGGGCAGGATGCCGATGAGGTGGCCAAATACCTCAACAGCCAGCGTATCGTGGTGGATGCGGTGTCGCGCGATGCCGGGCCGGTGGTGCGTACGGCGCCCGGGCTGCTGAATACCGAGGCAGAGATCGAGCGGTTGGTGGACGTGCTGAAGAAGCGCGTTCGCGGGTGATCACCTGGGGCCGCTTTGCGGCCCATCGCGACGCAAGGCCGCTCCCACATTGATCAGCGGCATACAGGTCTTTGTGGGAGCGGCCTTGTGTCGCGATAGGGGCGCAAAGCGCCCCCGGCAATATCAAGTCAAGACTGGCCAGCTACCCGCTGCAACCACTCCCCAACGTCCCGGTAAATCCCCTCCACCTGCCCAACAATCCCCGACATGCGCAGGAAATCATGGGTCAGCCCCTCCATCCGGGCAAAGGTCACCGCCGTCCCGCCCGCCAGCAACCAGTCACGATAGGCAATGCCTTCATCATGTAGCGGGTCATACTCGGCCACGAACAGGTACGCCGGCGCCAACGGTGTGCGCAGCGTCGACAGCAGCGGTGACACACGCCAGTCCAGCCGCTGCTCGGGCTGCGGCGCATAGTGCTGGTAGAACCACTCCAGGGTTGGCGTCTCCAGCAGGTAGCCCTCGGCATGCTCGCGGTGCGAGCCCCGTTGGCAGGAAGTATCCGTCACAGGATAGAACAGCAACTGCGCCAGCGGCTTGAACGCCAGCGCTTCGGGTTGCTCGACAGCGGTAATGGCCAATACCGCCGCCAGGCTTGCACCCACGCTATCCCCCGCCAACACCACCCGCCGGTTATCCAGCCCCAGCGCCGCCGCCTGCTCCGCCAGCCAGTTAGCGGCGTCCAGCACGTCATGCAGGGCCACCGGGAACTGCTGCTCCGGCGCCAGCCGGTAGTCTGCCGCCAGCACCGCAAACTCGCCCAGGGCCGCCAGCCGACGGCACACCGAATCGTGCGAATCGAGGCTGCCAACCACGTAGCCGCCACCATGCAGGTAGAGGATCACCGGCTGCAGGGCATCGCCGGCATCGCCCTGGCGGTACAAGCGGGCCGCCAGGCTGGCCCCGTCACGCGCAGTGATGCGCAGCTCACTGACCTGGACGTCGCCCGGCGGGCTCGGGTCGAGCACTTGCGAGCTGCCGGCGAACTCGGCCCGGGCCTGGGCCACGTCCATCGCGTGCATGGGCAGGCTCCTGCCCGTCAGCCGGCCAAATTCGACCAGTTCCAGAAATGCCGCCAGATCAGGGTGCAGTGCCATAGGGGTTCCTTGGGTCAACAATGTGAGCATCCCTACGGGACGTAGCAGCACGCCGGAAAATTACCCGCCCAAACGGCTAAATCCTTGGCGCAGGCGCTCGTTATCCCTGCACAACGAAAGACCGCCAGAGGCACACCGTGGACCTTCAGAGCATTCTCAGCAAACTGTTCGCCAACGCCCATGCCGTCGGCATCGAAGGCGTATTCCAGTTCGTCTTCGGCCACGACCGGGCCTTCTGGTCGGAGGTGCGCGACATGAGCCGCACTGGCGCCGGCCGGCACAGCGCGCCGGACGTCACCATCGAGGTGGCCGAGCGCGACTTCCTCGGCATCATGGGCGGCACCGCCAACGTCGAGGAACTGTTCGCCAGCGCACGCCTGAAAATCACCGGCAACATGGGCCTGGCCACGCTGCTGCCGCAAATCATCAGCAACGCCCGCCGCGGTACCCCGGTTGCCAAGGCATCGATGAACCAGCGCTACCCCACCCCGGCACGCTTCAGCGAACGGGTATCGGCCGCACTGCCGGTGCAGCGCGAGGTGGCGCGCATTGCCCGCAGCGACATGCCGCTGGCACGCTTCCAGAGCGAGTACCTGGTGCATGGCACCCCGGTGGTCATCAGCGATGCCCTGCAGGACTGGCCGCTGTTCACCATGGGCCGCGAAGCCTCCCTGCAACATTTCGCCGAGCTGCAGGGCATCACCCGGCACGGCGACTACGTGAAGAAAACCTTCTCCACCGACCGCGATTTCCGCTCCACCTCCATGGCCGAGTTCATCGCCTCGCTGGATACCCCGGCAAAACCAGGTGAAACCCCGGCCTACATGGGCAACAACATCGTGCCGGAAAAGCTGCTGACGCTGATCCGCTACCCGCAGTACTTCGCACGCGAAAAATTCATCGCACCGCGCATCTGGATCGGCCCCAAGGGCACGCTGACACCCCTGCACCGTGACGACACCGACAACCTGTTTGCCCAGGTCTGGGGGCAAAAGTCGTTCATCCTCGCCGCCCCGCACCACCGCCCGGCCGTGGGCACCTGGTCGACCAGCCCCAAAGGCGGCCTGGACGGCTGCGACTTCAACCCCGACGCCCCGGACTACCAGCGCTTCCCGGCAGCACGCGACGTGCCGTTCCTGCGCGTGGTGCTGCAGGCCGGTGACCTGCTGTTCCTGCCTGAAGGCTGGTTCCATCAGGTGGAGTCGGTATCCACCTCGCTGTCGGTGAACTTCTGGGTGAACTCGGGGCGCGGCTGGTAACGACTCGTGCGGGGCTAATTTGCAGTGCTGGCGGCTCGTCCCTAGAGAAAACCGCCAGCAAGAGGCTCCTGCATGTCCAGCTCCGCCAGCATCACCCAAGCGCTGCAGCAAGGCCTGCGCCGCCTGATCAAGGGCCGCACGCCGGCCACCGGCGCCTACCGCATCTTCGACCTGGTGCTTGTCCGCCGCATTCAACTCAGCCCATCGCTGACCCGCCTGGTGTTCACCGGCCCGGATGTCGCCGAAATGAGCACGCTGGCGCCGGACCAGCGCGTCAAGCTGCTGTTCCCCGCCCCTGACGGCTCATTGCCCAGCCTGAGCAACGACCTGCACTGGAAGACCGCGCACAGCGCATTGCCTGCCGCCCAGCGCCCGCCGATGCGCACCTACACCATTCGCGCCCTGCGCCGCGAAGCCATGGAGGTGGATGTCGACTTCGTGC
This sequence comes from Pseudomonas sp. NPDC090592, assembly GCF_044769185.1. Classification (NCBI taxonomy): domain Bacteria; kingdom Pseudomonadati; phylum Pseudomonadota; class Gammaproteobacteria; order Pseudomonadales; family Pseudomonadaceae; genus Pseudomonas; species Pseudomonas sp. NPDC090592. Next base: position 45,478 of record NZ_JBIVXJ010000018.1, on the reverse strand, counting down.
TGCATGGCGTGAACGGCCCGGCCTCGGCCTGGGCTACCCATGCGCAGGTGGGTGACGGCTTGCAGATGGTCGCGCCCAACCTGGCCTATGCAGGCGACCCCGGCGGCTACGAATGGAAACCGCCACAGGGGGTGCACAATGTGCTGCTGGTTGGCGACGAGACGGCGCTGCCGGCCATCGCTGGCATTCTTGAACAACTGGCTGGCAAGCAACCTGACCTGGCTGTACAGGCGTTCATCGAAGTGCCCCTGGAGGCCGACTGCCTGGACCTGCACCACGGCCCTGCCACCCAGCTGCACTGGCTGCCGCGCGAAGTGCTGCAATGCGAACATGGCCACGCCATGCAACATGCCGTGCGTGAACTGGCCAGCCTGCCACAGGGTGCTGCCGCGCCCCGGGCGAAGCTGGAAGACGTGGATATCGATACGCGGATCCTGTGGGAACAGGCCAGCAGCGCCAGCAGTACGTTTCATGCCTGGGTGGCGGGGGAATCGGCGACGGTGATGGATATTCGTCGGTATCTGATCAAGGAGCGCGGGTTGCAGCGTGAATGCCTGACCTTGATGGGGTATTGGCGGGCCGGGCGCACATTCGACTGATTTTAGCAGGACCTCTGTGGGAGATTGCCTAGCCCATTGGGCTGCGCTGTCGCGCAGAGAACTGATGCCGAGCGCACCGCGTACCCTGTGGGAGCGGGCGTGCCCGCGAAGAATCCAACGCGGTGCATGGCACCGGCTGCGCCGGTGTTCGCGGCGGTTCGACGCCTCGGCACGACCGCTCCCACAGGGGCCGCACAGCGGCCCCGGCGGTCGGTCAGACTGCCGCGATGAAGGCCTCGGTAAAGCGCTGCGCCACGTCATCGATCTGCTCGCCACTGATGATCAGCGGCGGCAGGAAGCGCACCACGGCGCCATGCCGCCCACCCAGCTCCAGAATCAACCCGCGCTTCAGGCATTCACGCTGCACCTTGGCCGCCAGCTCGCGGTTGGCAACCGGGTGGCCCAAGGCATCCCGCTTGCCCTGCGGATCCACCAGCTCCACCCCAAGCATCAACCCGCGCCCGCGCACATCACCCAGTTGCGGGTAATCGCGCTGCAACTGCAACAGGTGCTTGCGCAAGCGCAGCCCCATGGCCTCGGCATGCTCGGCCAACCGGTGTTCCACCAGGTAATTGATTACCGCCGAGCCCGCCGCCATGGCCATCTGGTTGCCACGGAACGTGCCAGCGTGGGCACCCGGCTTCCAGGTATCCAGCCAGTCGCGGTACACCACCACCGCCAGCGGCAGGCTGCCGCCAATGGCTTTGGACAAGGTGACCACATCTGGCACGATGCCGGCATGCTCAAAGGCGAACATGCGCCCGGTGCGGGCAAAACCGCTCTGGATCTCGTCGACGATCAGCGCCACGCCGGCCTGCTCGGTGATCCGGCGCACACCCTTGAGCCACTCGATATCGGCCGGAACCACCCCGCCCTCACCCTGCACCACTTCCAGGATGACCGCCGCCGGCAGCGGCACACCGCTTTCCGGGTCGAGCAGCAGGTTTTCCAGGTAATGCAGGTTGGCCTTGACCCCGGCTTCGCCACCCAGGCCGAACGGGCAGCGGTAGTCGTAAGGGTACGGCATGAACTGCACACCGCTACCCAGCAAGGCCCCCAGTGGCTGCTTCGGCCCATGGCTGCCCATAAGGCTCAACGCGCCCTGGCTCATGCCATGGTAGGCGCCGTGGAAGGCCAGTACGGTGCTGCGGCCGGTGGCCATGCGTACCAGCTTGAGCGCCGCCTCCACCGCGTCGGTGCCGGTCGGGCCGCAGAACTGCACCTTGGCCTCACGGCGCAGTGCCTCGGGCAGGATGCCGAACAGGTCCTGAACGAAGCGGTCCTTGACCGGCGTGGTCAGGTCCAGGGTGTGCAGGGGCAGCTCTTCTGCCAATACCCGCTGGATCGCCTCGACCACTACCGGGTGGTTATGGCCCAGCGCCAACGTGCCGGCGCCGGCCAGGCAATCGATGAACTGGCGGCCTTCGACATCTTCCACATGGATGCCGCGGGCGCGCTTGAGCGCCAGCGGAATACGCCGTGGATAGCTGCGGGCGTTGGACTCCTGTTGCTGCTGGCGTTGCAACAGCGGGGAGTCGGTGAATTCGTAGAGTGGCTGCGGCACGCTGGCCGGCGGGAGCTGGGCAAGGCTGGAAGCGGTGGACATGGGTGAATCCTCGCAAGCAAGCGAATGAGCGGTTATCGCTTTGAAAACGCTTGAGTGCGGGGAGGATTTAGCCGTTGTTGCAGGATTTTGCTTTACCTGTGCCGGCCCCTTCGCGGGCACGCCCGCTCCCACAGGGACCGCACAAATCTTGAAACCCGTGCAGTACCTGTGGGAGCGGGCGCGCCCGCGAAAGGGCCGGCACAGGCGATGAAGATCAATGCCCCGAGCGCGCCGGCACTTGCAACAGCACCCGCAACCCATCGCTACGGCTGTCAAAGCGCAGGCTACCGGCACACCGCTGCACAATCGCCTGTACGATCGCCAGCCCCAACCCACAACCACCACTCTGCCCGTTACGCCAGAAGCGCTCGGTCAAATGCTCAAGGTCCGCCTCGGCAATGCCCGGCCCATGGTCGCGCACCATGAAGCCCACCTGCCCGCCAGCCATCTGCACTTCCAGTTCCACCGCCTCATCGCCGCCATGGCGCAAGGCGTTGTCCAGCAGATTGCGCAGCGCTGCCACCGCCAACGGTGCCGGCATACCCAGGTAAATCTGCGTCGCCTCTTCAGGCAAACGCAAGACAATGCGGCGGTTATCCCCCCCACCGGCGTCTTGTACTGCCTGCCGGGCCACCTGCTCGGCGCTGCACTGCACGCCATCGTCGAACGACAGGCTACCCTCCACCCGCGCCAGCATCAGCAACTGCTCCAGCGTGCGGTGCATGCGGTCGGCACCTTGCTCGGCATGTTCCAACGCCTGCTCGCGCACCGCACCATCGGTCATACGCGCCACTTGCAGGTGGGTCTTGATTGCCGTCAGCGGGCTGCGCAGTTCATGGGCCGCGTCGTCGGTCAGGCGCCGTTCGCGCTCGAGGGTCTGGGCAATGCGCAGGAACAGCTGGTTCTGGGTTTCCAGCAAGGGTTGCAGCTCGCTGGGCATGCCTGCCACCTGCAACGGCTCGACGCTGTCCACACGCCTTCGGCGCAAGGCGTCGCGCATACGGTTGAGCGGCTCCAGGCCCTTGCCCAGACCAATCCACAACAGCCCCAGGCTGCCGAGCAGGGCCATCAGCACCGGCGCCGAAGCCGCCAGCAGGATCGACTGGTTCAGCGCCTCGCGCTCCATGTGCCGGTCGGCAGTGGTGATGCGTACATCGCCATGGTTATAGGTGAAGGTGCGCCACAGTGCGTTATCGATGGTCTGGTCGCGGAAGCCACTGCGCTCATCGTCCATGGCGCCATCGTGCTTATGGTTGCTGGCGAGGATTTCGCCACGCAGCGAGCTGACCTGGCAGGCCATGCCATCCGGCACGCTGAACTGGTCGGCGGAAAAGTGTGCTTCGCCGCCCTTGGCAGTCAGTGGCTGGGGCAACTGGTCGATCAGCCCGGCGACCATGCGTGCCGACGCCACCAGACGCTGATCGAGGGAAAACATCATCTGCTGGCGCAAGTCACGCAGCATCCACGCAGCGGCCAGCACCCAGATGATCACAAAGGCGCTGCCCAGGATCAGGCTCAGGCGTACCCGCAGGCTCACGATGCAGCCTCTTGCGGTGCCTGTGCCGGGCCCAGCCGGTAACCCAGGCCACGCACGGTCTCGACGATACCGTTGCCCAGCTTGCGCCGCAGATGGTGGATATGCACGTTCAGGGCGTTGCTCTCGACTTCGTCGCTGAAGCCGTACACGCAGTCTTTCAGTTGTTCGCTGGACAGCACCCGCCCAGGGTTCTGCAACAACGCCTGGAGCAAGGCCTGCTCGCGGCGGGACAGGTCGACCGGTTGCCGGGCCAGGGTTGCCTCGCAGCTGCTGGGGTCATACCGCAGCGGCCCGTGCTCGATCACATTCACCGCCCGCCCGGCCACCCGGCGCAGCAGGGTGTGCAGGCGTGCGGCCAGTTCGCGCAGGTCGAACGGTTTGAGCAGGTAGTCGTCGGCGCCGGCCTGCAGGCCGTCGACGCGGTCGGTGACCGCATCGCGGGCAGTGAGCACCAGTACCGGCAAGGTTTCGCCTTTTTCGCGCAAGCGGCGCAGCAGCTTGAGGCCATCCTCATCGGGCAGGCCGAGGTCGAGAATCATCACGTCGAACTGCGCGGCCTGCAGCATTGCCCGCGCAGCCGCGGCGTTGCCCACCCGGTCCACGGTCAGGCCCTGGGCGGTAAGGCCGGCGCAGATGCCGGCGGCGATCAGGTCGTCGTCCTCGCAGAGCAGAACGTGCATGGTGGGGCTCCCGGAGTGGTGTGGCTGGCATTGCACTATGCAGGGATTAAGGGGGGATTATGGACCTTTTGTGGCTGGGTTGGGGGAGTTCGGCCTGGGGCGGGTGTTCGCCACAACATATTCTGCGCCAGTGAGATCGAGCGCCGCCCGCGCGGCGCTTCGCGGGGCAAGCCCGCTCCCACATTTGTTTCGGGCCAATTATTCCTGTGCCTTAGGCGCGCGCCCCTTTTGTATGACAGGAGATTGCTGAAGAGAAACTGCTACCCCTTCAATATCGAAGGGAACAAACCAGGCGGACAGAGGCCATCTCACAGGATGGATTGGCCCGAAACAAATGTGGGAGCGGGCTTGCCCCGCGAAGCGCCGCGCGGGCGGCGCTCGATCTCACAGGCGCAGAACATGCTGCGGCGAACACCCCAGGCCTACATCAACCCCTGCGGCGTATCCACATCCCGCAACACCCCTGCATCCTCCACCTCAACCTCCACACAACAATCCCGCTGCGCGCGCACCACCCCCCGCGCCCCTTCATCCCCAGACAACTGCCCCAGCGCCGGCCAGAAATCGCGCCCGAAGATCACCGGATGCCCCTGCTGCCCCGCATGGCGCGGCAACACGATGTTCGAAGCGCGGGAAGCCTCGACCAGACGCTGCAAGGTTACCGATTCTATCCACGGCATATCACCCAACAGGATCGCCACCGCCTGCGCGTGGCTGTCGCCCAACGACCCGACCCCGGCCGCCAGGCTGTGCCCCATCCCCAGCGCCGCATCCGGGCTGACGATGACCCGGCAACCGGCAGGCAAACCAAAATCCTCGGCCCGCTCCCCCGCACGCAGCACCACGCGCACATCGTCGAACACCGCCCTCGCCCGCTCCACGCTATGCGCCAGCAAGCTGCGCCCATCAGTCAGTGCCGCCCGGCGCTTGTCAGCACCGAAACGCATACCGCGCCCGGCCGCCAGCACCAGCGCGACCACGCTCACAGCGCAGCCCGCCCGATGCCGTTGCGCAGGCGCAGGATATCGGCGAGCACTGCCAGGGCAATTTCGGCTGGGGTCTTGCTGCCCAGGTTCAGGCCGATTGGCGCATGAATGCGCGCCAGCTCGGCACCGCCCAGGCCGCCAATGCGCTGCAACCGCTCGCGGCGCTTGTCGGAGGTGGCTTTCGAGCCCATCACGCCAATGTAGAACGCGTCGGTACGCACCGCTTCAAGCATGGCCAGGTCATCGATTTTCGGATCATGGGTCAATGCAACCACCGCCGTGTCGGCATGGCAACCGCCCTTGGCGATAAATTCCGACGGCAGTTCGCGGCGCACCTCGATGCCGTCCAGCCGCACGCCGTCGAGCACCTCGTCACGCGGCTCACACAGGATGACTTCAAAGCCCATGCCCCTGCCGAACTCCGCACAGAAATGCGCCACACTCGAATAGCCGGCCAGCAGCAGGCGCTGGGCAGCGCCGACACGCAGGCGCACCCCGGCACCTTGCCGTTCGACGCGTGGCCCCTGGCTGTGGTCAACGGCCAGCTGGCGAGTTCCCTCGGGCAAGCGCACCTCGCGCAGCACCCGGCGCTGGCCCGACAGGGCGCTTTCCAGTTCACGCAGATGCGCCTGCACCTCGCACTCGGCTGCCAGGTTTTCCACCAGCACCTCAAGCACGCCACCACACGGCAGGCGGATGCTGGAACGCGCGTCGCTGCCATCGCCATACCGCACAATGGCCACCGGCTCGGGGAATTCTCCCAACCCCACGCGCTCAAGGAAGTCGTCCTCTACGCAACCACCCGACAGCGAACCCAGCCATTGACCGCTGGCATTCACCGCCAGCAGCGAGCCCGGCGCACGCGGCGCCGAACCATAGGTGGCAAGCACCGTGCACAGCCACACCCGCTGGCCATTGCACGACCACTGCAACGCCTGGCGGATCACCTGTAGATCGAGATGCTGCACGTTTACTCCGCCTTCAGCTCGGCGAGCTGCTGTACGTTCAGGTCACCGGGCAATCCACCCCAGGCCTGGCGCAGGTAGTTGACCATATCCGTCACCTGGTGGTCGTCGAGCTTGTCGGCAAAGCCTGGCATCGGCTGCATGCGCTCAAAGCCGGTGAACTGCTGTTCACGGATGCCTTCGAGGATAACCTTGACCAGGTTGCGCGAGTCAGCCTGGCGCAGCACGGTGTTGCCCTGCATGGCCACGGCAATGTGCGGCTTACCCTCGCCGTCGACACCATGGCAGCCGGCGCAGACGTTCAGGTACTGCTGGCGGCCACGCTTGGCGCTGTCGGTCAGTTGCGCAAGCGGCACCGCCTCGATCACCTTGGCCTTGGGCGGCTGGTCGCCCAGCAGGTAGGTGGCCATGGCCGCCAGGTCGACGTCCTCCAGGTGTTGGGTGCTGTGATGCACCACCGGGAACATCTCGTTGAACATGCTGCCCTGGGCGCTGATGCCATGCTTGAGGAAGGTGGTCAGGTCCGGCTGGGTCCAGCCGCGCTCGGCCAGGTCCTGGGCCAGCAGGCTGGGCGCCAGGTAACCGCCAAGCAGGCCGCCGGTCAGGCGCTGGTCCTGCTGCAATGCGCCAATCGGGTTACGCGGGGTATGGCACTCGCCGCAATGGCCCATCACCTCGACCATATACTGCCCACGCTGCCAGGCCGGGCTTTTACCCTCGCTCGGTTGCAGCTGCACGCTCTTGCCGTAAAGCATGTTCCAGCCACTCAGGCCCATGCGCACGTTGAACGGGAAACGCAGTGCGGTCTGCGGGGCCGGGCGGTTGATCGGCGGGATGGTCATCAGGTAGGCAAGGATCGCGTCCGAATCCTCGCGCTTGATCAGGTGGTACGAGGTATACGGCATCGCCGGGTAAAGGTTGGCGCCGTCCTTGCGCTTGCCCTGGGTAACCGCAGCAAAGAACTCGTCGGCACTGTAGTTGCCAATGCCGTACTGCTTGTCCGGGGTGATGTTACTGCCATAAATGGTGCCGAACGGCGAATGAATGGGCAGGCCGCCGGCATACGGCGCGCCACCTTCGGCCGTGTGGCAGGCCATGCAGTCCGCCGCGCGGGCCAGGTATTCACCGCGCTTGACCTGCGCCTCGTCGGCCGCCAGGGCAACCGAGCTGACCGCCAGGCCAAGGGCCAGCGCGAGTGCGCTACGTACGAAACCCATGCTCAACCCTCCTTGACCAGACCGAGGTCGTCGAGCACCTTGCGGGTGGCATCGTAGTAACGCACGTAACCGGTGCAGCGGCAGATGTGGTGACCGAGGCTGGCCTCGATGCGGTCTTGCACCTCGCTGTGCTTCAGCGGCTGGCGCTGGGCGGTTTCCACCAGCACCGTGGCGGCGTTGACGAAGCCCGGTGCACAGTAGCTGCACTGGAAGGCGAACAGCTCGACGAACTTCTGCTGGATAGGGTTCAGCGTCAGGTTGCCGCTCTCGTCGCGCCTGGCGTGGCCCTCGATGGTGCGGACCTTCTTGCCCTCGAAGTAGTGGGCACCGGTGATGCAGGTGCGCACTTCCTCGCTGGTGCCGTCGGGGTTGTCGACGATCACCACGCAGGCGTGGCAGATGCCCTGGCCACAGCCCAGGCGCGAACCAGTGAGGTTCTGGTGTTCGTGCAGGTAGTCGATCATCGCCAGGTCATCGGGGACCTCGACCGGGCCGACCGGTTGACCGTTGAGGGTCAGTTGCAGTGGACGGTTAGCCATTGAGGGCCTCCTTGATACGGGCTGGGGTGATGGGGAGATCGCGCACGCGCTTGCCGATGGCATGCGCGACGGCGTTGCCGATGGCACCGACGACCGGGATCATCACCACTTCGGCGATGCCCTTGGACGGGTCGGTCGGTGACAGCGGCGGGAGGATTTCGCTGGTCTGCGTCCACACTGCCACGTCGCGCGCATGCGGCAGGCGGTAGCGGTTGAAGTTCCAGTCGCCCTCCCCGGGCCCGCCCTCGTACAACGGCATTTCTTCGGTCAGCGCGTGGCCGATGCCCATGGCGATACCGCCTTCGAGCTGGCCCTTGACCAGCTCCGGCACCAGCACCCGGCCGCACTCGATCCAGCTGTGGTGGTTGAGCACCTGCGTCTCGAAGGTGCCCTTGTTGACCTTGACCTCAACGATGGTCGCTACAGGGCTGTAGTAGGTGACCATGGCATTGTTCAGCTGGGTGTCGGGGTAGCTGGCGTTCTGCCGGTCGAGCAGCTGGTAGCCGTGGCTGCTCATCTGCGCCTTCTTGGCGTTCACCGCGCCATCGCCGTATTTCACCGCCAGGGCATCGAGCGGCAAGCGCTCGCGTACGCCGTCGATGACAAAATCGGCCTCGGCCCAGCTCCAGCGGTTGAAACCGTGCACGCTGGCGCCGGTGACCAGGCCCATGTCGTGGGCCTTTTGTGCCAGCTGGGCAAACGGGATCGGCTGCAAGCCGTTGCCGGTCAGCTCACCGTTGACCCATACCGCGTTTTCCCGGCGCACCACCAGCGGGTTGGCCTGGCCGCCATGCGGGCCCTGGCTCCAGATGGCCATGGCTGCCGGCCACAGGCCGTGGTTGAACAGCACGCGCGCCGCTTCGCGGGTGGCATGGCTGAAGTAGAACGCCGAGTTGGTCGCCGACGAGGGCGACGCCAGCTTGCCCACCCAACGCGGGTTGCGCAGCGCAGCGTTCTGTTCAGGCTGGCTGATGAGGTACGGGTTGCCGCTGGTGCTCAGTTGCAGCTCTGGCCATTCGGTCACGGCGGTTTTTACTTCGTCGGCCGGGCGGCCCAGGAAATCGCTGACCACCAAGGCCTGCGAGGTGGACATGCCGGTGCCCAGTTCGGTGCCGATGTGGCGCAGGCTGATGCGGCCGTCGCGGCTGAATTCCACGCTGGCCATCGGTGCTTCAGAGCCGGTGCCAAAGTCTTTCTGGCAGATGGCAAAGCCCACGCCGTACCAGTGGTCCTGATCCTGCGCGTCCATCTGCCGCTTGCGGGCGTCGCGGTTGCGCCACCGGTCATCCACGGCAGCCTTGTCGAGGATCTCGTACAAGCGCAGGGCACCGGCCGGGACCGCGCCCTGGGTGTTCTTCATGCCCGACTTCAGCGCGTTGGCGCGGCGCAGGTCGATGGCATCGACGCCCAGGCGCCCGGCAATCTCGTCCACCATCATTTCGGTGGCCGCCATGCTTTGCAAGGTGCCGTAGCCGCGCATGGAGCCGGCTTCGACACCGCGCGAATAGTAGGCGGTAACCGACAAGTCGTTCTGCGGCATGTAATAGATCGATTGCGCGGCAGTAGCCCCCACCGCAGCTACCGACGGGCTGTAGTTGATGCGCCCGCCGCCATCGCAGCTCATGTCGGCGCGGAAGATCCTGAAGCTGTTGTCCTTCTTGTCCACGGCCAGCTGGTAGCGGATATCAAAGGCATGGCGCTTGATGCCGCTCTGGAACTGCTCGTAGCGGTCGTTGGCCAGGCGGATCGGCACACCGGCGCCATACAGCGCGGCCACGGCAGCGTAGAAGACGAAGATGTTGTTGTCTTTCGAGCCGTAGCCAACGGTGTAGCCCGGGTGCATGTTCAGCGTGTTCAGGGCGAAACGCGACGGCTTGATCATGTGCACGCATTCCTGCGCCACTTCGAACGGGCACTGGGTGGCGACCACGAAGTGCAGCGTGCCGGTGGCCGGGTCATACCAGCCATTGCCGTTGTCGGGCTCCAGCGCGGCGGGTTCGATGGACGGCGTCTTGTAGCGCTCGTCGAACACCAGCCAGTCTTCGGGCGGGTTGTCCAGTTGCTCGGCCATGCGCCTGGCGTAGAACAGCCCCTGCTCGGTCAGGTCGCCATGCTGGTTGGGCTGCTTCGACCACACCGGCTTGCGGTTGAGAATGGTGGGGAACAGCATGGAGTTCTTCAGGCTGGAGAACTCATCGTCATCAAACGGCGTGGCACCGCCCACGCGCACAAAGCGGAAGCTGCCGTAAGGGTCGCGCTGGTACAGCGGCGCCTGGGCACCGTAGCGGATTGCCTTGTCGTTGAACTGCAGCTTGCGCTTGGCCTGGCGGAAGCGTTCGAAGTCGTGCCAGATGAGGATGGCGACCGGGTGGCCGATGAACATCGGCACCTTGCCGGGCGGCAACAGCGGGTCGGGCGAGTGCGCCTCGGGCCAGGCGATACCGTCGTTTTCCAGGTCGGCGGCAGTGACGATGCGGTCGGGCTGCAAGTCGGTACCGAGCAGGCTCAGGTCATGGCCTGCATAAATGCGGTCGGCCTTGGTCGCCTTCAGCAACAGCGCATGGCCCTGCTGCGCCGGCCAGCCGGGCATATCCTTGGCGCGGATGTCGCGGGCGAACACCTTGTCGCCGCACACCTTGGACAGGGCATCGTTACGCAAGCGCGCCTTGCCGTCATGGTTCATCCACTTCTGCGGCGAGGTGGTAACGCGTTCTTCCATCAGCGCGGCAAATGCCTGGCTGCCAAGTGGCGCCATGGTCACGCCGACACCAGCGATCAGGCCGCCTTGCAGGAAGGCGCGCCGGGAAATATCACGGTTGGACATGCTTGATCCTCTGGGCAGCAGGGGGTCTGCCCATGTTTTTTTTGATTCTTGTGCGGGGAACTCGGAAGGGTGAGAACCTTGTCGCGCGAGTCAGAAAAAACTGACTTCTGCGTCAACTTTATAACAAGAATGTGGGCATAAGCAAAGTCAAGCCGACAATATGTCGCGGTGTGTCCAGGCTGATGGGCGGGATTGGGGGTGTGGCTGGCAGGTGTTCGCCTGGGGATTTTCAGCGCCTGGGAGATCGAGCGCCGCCCGCGCGGCGCTTCGCGGGGCAAGCCCGCTCCCACATTTGTTTCGGGCCAGTGTGGCCTGTGGCATTTGCGCGCGACCGCCTTGTTTGTTCGACTCGCTATTTAGACGGGCACCAAGGGGCCGCGCGCCCCTGCCTCAGGAATAATTGGCCCGAAACAAATGTGGGAGCGGGCTTGCCCCGCGAAGCGCCGCGCGGGCGGCGCTCGATCTCACAGGCGCGCACAATTACACGACATGCGCCTGTAAGCCCTGATGCGCTCTCTGACCAGTCACCTGAGTTAACCTTCATTTAATCGACCCAATCCAGCATGGCCCCATTCCTAGATCTGCCAAGGCGAAGACATGCGCGTTCTCCTGCTCTTCCTTACACTGCTGCTGGCCGGCCCGTTGCAGGCCAACCCGTTCGACGTGAAACCGGACTTCCTGCCGGTGGAGCAGGCTTTCGTGCTCACCCACGACCGCCAGGCCGACGGCCAGATGCGCCTGTACTTCCAGATCAAGCCTGGCTACTACCTGTACCAGAAACGCCTGAAATTCGACGGGCTGCCGCCCGAGCAGCACCCGCAACTGCCAGCGGCGCTCAACCACCATGACGAGTTCTTCGGTGACAGCGCGGTGTATCGCGACCAGCTCGAACTGCTGCTGCCGGCCAATGCACAGGGCCAGTTGCGCCTGGGCTGGCAGGGCTGCGCCGACGCCGGCCTGTGCTACCCGCCGCAAACCACCTCGATCGACCTTGGCGGCAGCGTGGCGCCGGCCGCCGAACAAGCCAGCGACCAGGCATTGGCCAGTGGCCTGCAACAGGGCCACCTGGCCTGGAGCCTGCTGGCGTTCTTCGGCCTGGGCCTGCTGCTGGCCTTTACCCCCTGCTCGCTGCCGATGCTGCCGATTCTTGCCGGGCTGGTGCTGGGCAATGGTGCCAGCGCCCGACGCGGCTGGCTGCTGGCCGGGGTGTATGTGCTGAGCATGGCGCTGGTGTACGCCGCGCTGGGCGTAGTCGCCGCGCTACTGGGCGCCAGCCTGCAAGCCTGGCTGCAACAACCCTGGTTGCTGGGCAGCCTGGCAGGGCTGTTCGTGCTGCTGGCCCTGCCGATGTTCGGCGCCTTCGAACTGCAACTGCCTGCCGCCCTGCGTGACCGCCTGGACCGTGCCGGGCAAGGTACCCGTGGTGGCAACCTCTACGGTGCAGCGCTGCTCGGCGCGTTGTCGGGCCTGCTGATGGGGCCGTGCATGACCGCGCCTCTGGCCGGCGCGTTGCTGTACATCGCCCAGAGCGGCGACGTGCTGCAAGGTGCGCTGGTGCTGTTCAGCCTCGGCCTGGGCATGGGCGTGCCGCTGCTGTTGCTGGTCACCCTGGGCAACCGCTACTTGCCGCGCCCTGGCGCCTGGATGGAGCGGGTCAAGGCGGTGTTCGGCTTCGTGTTCCTGGCCATGGCGCTGTACACCCTGCGCAGCCTGCTGCCCGCCACCCTGCTGCTGGCGCTGAGCGGCGCCTGGCTGATCGCCCTGGCCTGGGCCAGCTGGCCGGCCCTGCAGCGCCTGCCAGCATTGCGCGCCGTGCCACTGTTGGGTGCCCTGTGGGGCGGCTTGTTGCTGGTAGGCGCTGCGGCAGGTGGCGACGATCTGTGGCAACCGCTGCGACCGTTCGCCGGTGGTGGTATGCCCGTTGCTGGTCAGCATGCCGAGGAGAGCTTCGTGACCGTGAGCCGCCCCGAAGACTTGCAACGTGAACTGGATGCGGCCAAGGCCCGTGGCCAGTGGGTGATGCTCGACTACTATGCCGACTGGTGCGTGTCGTGCAAGGTCATGGAAAAACAGGTGTTCGCCCGCAGCGATGTACAAACCGGCCTGGCCGGCGTGCACCTGTTGCGCCTGGACGTGACCGCCGACAGCCCGGCCAGCAAGGCCCTGCTGCAACGCTATCAGGTACCCGGCCCGCCCAGCATCATCTGGATCGGCCCGGAAGGCGATGAGCGCCGTGCACGGCGTATCACCGGTGAAGTCGACGCCGCCGCATTCCAGCAACACTGGGCCCAGACCAGGAGCCAAGGCTGATGCTGACCGTAACCCTCGGGCCACTGACCATGGCCCTCAACCACCTGCTGATGCTCGCCGCCCTGGGAATCGCCTGCGTTGTCGGCTGGTGGGTCGCCCGGCGTGGTGGTGAAAGCCCGGAATCTGCGCTGTTCAACCTGTTCCTGATCGGCGTGCTGGCTGCCCGTGCAGGCTTCGTGCTGGCCTACTGGCCGATGTACCGCGATGAGCCGTTGCAGATCATCGACATCCGCGACGGTGGCTTCCTGTTCTGGTCGGGCCTGGCCGGTATCGTCCTCGCGGCCCTGTGGCAGGGCTGGCGCCAGCCGGGCCTGCGTCGCCCGCTGGGCTGGGCGCTGTTCAGTGGCGCATTGTTCTGGGGCCTGGCCAGCCTGGGCGGGCACCTGTACAGCAAAGGCACCGAACTGCCGGAACTTGCCCTGCGCAACGCTGGCGGCCAATCCGTCGCATTGCACAGCTACCGTGGCAAGCCGCTGGTGATCAACATCTGGGCCACCTGGTGCCCGCCCTGCCGCCGGGAAATGCCAGTGCTGCAACAGGCGCAAAGCGACTATCCGCACGTGACGTTCCTGTTCGTCAACCAGGGCGAGACCCCGGAAAACGTCAGCACCTTCCTTGCCACTACCGGCCTGAGCCTGACCCACGTGCTGTTCGACGGCACCGGTCTGCTGGCGCAGCGCGTCGGCTCCATGGCGCTGCCCACCACCCTGTTCTACGACGCCGAAGGGCGGCTGGTCGGCAGCCACCTGGGCGAGCTGTCCAAGGCCAGCCTGCGCCACGCCCTGGAACCTTTCGACCGGGCCTCTGCGCCCACCTCCGCCGTACAAGGAAACTGACATGCGACTGACTGCACTGCTGCCCCTGTCCCTGGCCCTGCTGGCCGCCCCGACCTTGCAGGCCGAAGAGCTGCCCAAGGCCGTTCAGCAACTGCAAGCCAAGGGCGCCGTGATCAAGGGCAGCTTCAATGCACCCAATGGCCTGCGCGGTTACGCCGCCGAGTACCAGAACAACGCCCTGGCCCTGTACCTCACCCCTGACGGCAAGCACGTGCTGGTTGGCAACCTGTTCGACGAGCAAGGCAAGGACCTGAGCGCCGAGCCGCTGGAAAAGCTGGTTTATGCGCCGATGAGCAAGGAAATCTGGGCGAAGATGGAGAAAACCGCCTGGATCGCCGATGGCGAGGCCGATGCGCCACGCAAGGTGTACCTGTTCAGCGACCCGAACTGCCCGTACTGCAACATGTTCTGGGAACAGGCGCGGCCGTGGGTGAAGTCGGGCAAGGTGCAATTGCGCCATATCATGGTCGGCATCATTCGCGAAGACAGCCCGGGCAAGTCGGCGGCGCTGCTGGCAGCAAAAGACCCGGCCAAGGCATTGCAGGAACATGAAATGGCCGGCAAGGCCAGCAAGTTGAAGGCACTGGAACAGGTACCGGAAGCGGTGCAGCAGAAGCTGGCAGCGAACATGGCGCTGATGGAAGAGATGGGGTTGCAGGCGACGCCGGCGATTTTCTATCAGGATG
>NZ_JBIVXJ010000018.1:0-30595 GCF_044769185.1 Pseudomonas sp. NPDC090592 | reverse complement strand
CGGCCTTGGCAACGGCGCAATACCTGTGGGAGCGGGCAAGCCCGCGAAGAGGCCGGTGCAGGCTAGCCAATCACTTCAAAGTCCCTCCAGCTCAGCCATCAGGTCACTCAGCCGGTCGACCTTGTCGTCATCCAGCGCACTGCCCTGCAACCCCTGCACATACTCGGCCAGCTCCTCCACCGTGCTGCACTCGAACATCGCCCGCAGCGGCACGTTCAGCTGCAACTGCTTCTGCACCCGCGAAGCGATCTGCGTGGCAAGCAGCAGTTGAAGGCTCTGGAGCAGGTACCGGAAGCGGTGCAGCAGAAGCTGGCAGCGAACATGGCGCTGATGGAAGAGATGGGGTTGCAGGCGACGCCGGCGATTTTCTATCAGGATGAAAAAGGCAACCTGCAGAGCCAGCAAGGGGCACCGCGGCCGGAGATGCTGGGCAAGATTCTCGGTAAGCGCTGAGATATTGGCTGCCAGCGCCGGCCCTTTCGCGGGCTTGCCCGCTCCCACAGGTACTGCACCGGCCTTGGCAACGGCGCAATACCTGTGGGAGCGGGCAAGCCCGCGAAGAGGCCGGTGCAGGCTAGCCAATCACTTCAAAGTCCCTCCAGCTCGGCCATCAGGTCACTCAGCCGGTCGACCTTGTCGTCATCCAGCGCACTGCCCTGCAACCCCTGCACATACTCGGCCAGCTCCTCCACCGTGCTGCACTCGAACATCGCCCGCAGCGGCACGTTCAGTTGCAACTGCTTCTGCACCCGCGAAGCGATCTGCGTGGCCAGCAGCGAATGCCCGCCCAGCTCGAAGAAGTTGTCGTGCACCCCCACCCGCTCGGCCTTGAGCACATCGGCCCAGATACCGGCCAACACTTCCTCCAGCTCGTTACGCGGCGCCTCATAGGCCTGGCTGTGCTGGCCGCCGATATCGATGGCCGGCAGCGCCTTGCGGTCGAGCTTGCCGTTGGCGTTGTGTGGCAGGTTGTCGAACCACCCCCAGTGCAGCGGCACCATGTACTCCGGTAGCTCGGCACGCAGGCGTTGCTTGATCTGCTCCAGCAACGCGGCGTCGGCAGCGATGCCCTGGTGTGCCACCAGGTAACCGACCAGATGCTTGCCATTGACGCCTTCCTGCACGCCCACCGCAGCATCGCGGATTTCTGCCTGCTCGTGCAGGCGCGCTTCAATCTCGCCCAGCTCGATCCGGTAACCGCGGATTTTCACCTGGTGGTCAATGCGCCCGACGTATTCCAGTACTCCGTCCGGGCGCTGCCGCGCCAGGTCACCGGTGCGGTACAGGCGCTCGCCCAGCGCTCCGTAAGGGTGAGGCACGAACGCCAAGGCCGTGCGCACCGGGTCGCCGACATAGCCACGGCCTACCCCGGTGCCCGCCACGCACAATTCACCCACCGCACCCAGCGGCACCAGCGCCTGGTCTTCGCCGAACAGGTACAGGCGATTGTTGTCGGTCGGCGTACCGATGGGCAGGTAGCTGCCTTCGGTCGACGCAACATCGACCCGGAAGAACGCCACGTCATCCGAGCACTCTGCCGGGCCATAAGCGTTGACCAGGCCGATCTGCGGATAACGTTGCAGCCACTGCGCCGCCAGCTCCGGCGGCATAGCCTCGCCGGTCGGCAGCATCCAGCGCAGGCCATCCAGGGCCTGGTGGTCGTTGGCCAGCATGCCCTGGATCAACGAGGGCACGCTTTCCAGCACCGTGATGCCGGTGGCTTGCACATGCGCCAGCAGGCCCTGCGGATCATGGGCGATGGTATTCGGCACGATCTCGACCTTGGCGCCAAACAGCGGCGCGGCGAGGAACTGCCACACCGAAATGTCGAAGCTCTGCGAGGCAGTCTGGGCGATCACGTCCTGCTCGCTCAGCGCCAGGTACGGCAGCTTGCTCAGCTGGTTGTTGAGCATGCCGCGCTGTTCCACCATCACCCCTTTCGGCAGGCCGGTGGAGCCTGAGGTGTAGATCACGTAGGCCAGATTGTCCGGGCCGCTGTGGATGCCTGGGTTATGGCTGGCACCGGGGCTTGACTGGATGTCTTCCCACACCAGCAGCTGTGGCCGTACCGCAGCCTCCAGCTCGCCCAGCAGTTGCCGGCCTTGCTCGGCACAGGCTGCGCTGCACACCAGCACCGGGGTACGGCTGAGCTGGATAATGCTCTGCAGCCGCGCCGCCGGCAGGCCTGGGTCCAGCGGCAGGTAGCCGGCACCGGCCTTGAAGCTGCCGACGATCATGCCCAGCAGCGGCAGGCCGCGCTCGGCCAGCAACGCCACCGGCTGGTCCACCTTCACGCCCGCCCCGATCAGGGCGTGGCCCAGGCGGTTGGCCGCCAGGTTCAGCCCGGCGTAGTCGTACGACGCCTCCAGACAGCGGGCAACGGTACGTTCCGGGTGCACCGCCACCTGCGCTTCGAACTGGGCGACGTAGCTCTGCTCCAGCGGATAAGCCCGCTCGGTGCGGTTGCAGTCTTGCAGCAGGAAGCGCTGCTCGTCTGTGCCCAGCATCGGCAGTTCGCTCACCTCGCCCTCGAACCCTGTCACCAGTGCCAGCAGCAGGCGCTTGAACTCGGCCAGCAGGCGCTCGACGGTCGGGTAGTCGAAGTAGCGCTGGTCGAACGACAGGTGCAGGCCCAGGTCGTCACCGGGGTAGCACACCGCTGTCAGCGGGAAGTTGGTATGTGTGCGCCCCGAGTCGGAGCTGGCGTTCAGGTGCTGGGCGTGGTCGAGCACGGCGGTTTCCACCGGCGCGTTCTCGAACACGAACAAGCTGTCGAACAGCGGCTGGCCCTTGGGCAGTTCGCTGCAGTCCTGAATCGCCACCAGCGGCAGGTATTCGTACTCACGCAGTTCCATGTTGCTTTGCAGCAGGCCTTGCAGCCACTGGCGAACGCTGCAGCGCTCACCCGCGACCGGCAACTGCACGCGCAGGGCAACGCTATTGATGAACAGGCCGACGGTGCGCTGCATCTGCGGCATGCTGACCGGGCGCCCGGCCACGGTTACGCCAAAGGCCACGTCGCGGTCGCCGCTGTAGCGCGCCAGCACCAGGGCCCAGGCCGCCTGGGCGAACGTGTTGACGGTCAGCTGGTGAGCCTGGGCCAGTTCGCGCAGGCGCACACCATCACTTACCTGCAGGCGGGTGTAGCAGTCGCCAACCACCATGCCGCTACCGGCGTGATCATGGCGCAACGGCCGGTCGCTGGGGATGGCCGTGGCGCGTTCGAAGCCGGCCAGGTTGGCCTGCCACCAGGCCCGTGCGTCATCCAGGCCCTGGCGTTGCAGCCAGCCGATGTAGTCGCGGTAACGCGGTGGTACCGGCAGCTGTGCCTGACGGCCTTCGCCAAGGGCCTGGTACACCTCGAAGAAGTCGTTCATCAGCAGCGAGCGGCACCAGGCATCGATGAGGATGTGGTGGTTGCTCATCATGAACCAGTAGCGCTCGTCGGCCACGCGCACCAGGCGCAGGTGGAACGGCGCCTCGCTGAGCAGGGCGAACCCGGCCTCGCGCTCCTGCTTGTGCAGGGCTTGCAGACGCAGCTCCTGGGCATCGTCCGCCAAGCCGCGCCAGTCCTGGTAATCCACCGCCAGGTTGCCCGGTTTATGGATGATCTGCAGCATCGCCTCGCCGCTGTTCCAGCTGAACGATGCGCGCAACGCTTCGTGGCGCGCCACCACGGCCTGCCAGGCCTGGGCGAAACGCTCGGGGTCCAGCGCGCTGTTGATGCGGTAGCGGTCCTGCATGTAGTACAGGCCCGTGCCCGGCTCCAGCAGGGTGTGCAGCAGCATGCCTTCCTGCATCGGCGTCAGCGGGTACACATCCTCGATCTGTGCAGCAGGTACCGGCAATGCGTCGATTTGCTCCTGGCTCAGGTGCGCCAGCGGGAAGTCCGACGGGGTGAAGCTGCCGTTGCCATCGGCCAGGCAATGGGCGACCAGCGCCAGCAACTCCTGGCGATAGGCTTCGGCCAAGCTGGCAATGGTGCGCTCGTCGTAGCGTTCGGCACTGTAGGTCCAGCGCAGTTGCAAGGCACCGCCATATACCTGGCCATCGACGCTCAGCCAGTTAGGCAGCGGGGCATCGAGGTCATGGGCCAGGCCGGCCGGGGCCTCCAGCGGCTGGAACAGCGCCGCGCTGTCGAACTGCTGGTCGAACTGGCCCAGGTAGTTGAAGGTGATGCGCGCCTGCGGCAAGGCCGCCATCTGCTCGCGCCCGGCCGGGTCGGCCAGGTAGCGCAGCACGCCATAGCCCAGGCCTTTGTGCGGCACCTGGCGCAGTTGTTCCTTGATGCGCTTGATCGAACCGGCACGCGCCGCCTCATCCTCGCCTGGCAGGGGGCGCAGGCTCAATGGATAGGCGTTGGTGAACCAGCCGACACTGCGGGTCAGGTCCATGTCTTCGAACAGCCCGTCACGGCCGTGGCCTTCCAGCTGCACCAGCACTTCTTCATCGCCGCTCCAGCGGCACAGGGCACGCGCCAGCGCCGTCAGCAACAGGTCGTTGACCTGGGTGTGGTAGGCCGCCGGGGCCTGTTGCAGCAGTTGCCGGGTCTGCTCCACGCCCAGGCCGATGGCCAGGGTATGGGCGTGGCGATGCAAGTTGCCACCTTGCGGATGGTCACACGGCAGTTCGCGGCGCACCCCGCCCAGCTGGCCTTGCCACCAGCCCAGTTCGTCACGCAGCGAATCGCTGCCGGCGTAGCTGGCCAGGCGTGCAGCCCAGTCGGCCATGGCATGGGTTTTTGTCGCTAGCGGCTGGCCACGGTACAACGCCTGCAGGTCTTCCAGCAGTACCCGCCAGGACACGCCATCGACCACCAGGTGATGGATGGCCAGCAACAAGCGCTGCTCGCCCTGCCCGTCACGCACCAGCAAGCCACGCAGCAACGGCCCCTGTTGCAGGTCGAGGCTGCGCTGCAGGTCGGTGTACAGCGCCTGGCAATCCGCGAAATCGGCAACGGTCGCGGTCCACAGCAGTTGCTCGGCGCCAGGCTGGGCGTACTCGGCCTGCCAGCGGCCACCAGCCTCGTTGAAGCGCAGCCGTAGGCTGTCGTGGTGTTGTACCAGTGCGGCCAAGGCCTGCGCCAGTGCGGCTTCATCCAGCGGCTGACGCGCCTGCAGCAATACCGCCTGGTTCCAGTGTTGCGGCTGCGGCACCTCGCTGTCGAAGAACCAGTGCTGGATCGGCGTCAGGCCGGTTTGGCCCTGGCGCTGGCCCTGCTCGATGGTGCTGGCGGCTTCGCTGCGTTGAACAACGGCTGCCAGGGTCTGGATGGTCTGGTGCTGGAACAGGTCGCGCGGGGTGAATTGCAAGCCGGCCTGGCGGGCGCGGCTGACCACCTGGATCGACAGGATCGAGTCGCCGCCCAGCTCGAAGAAGTTGTCCTGCACGCCGACCTGGGCAACGTTGAGCACATCGCGCCAGATCTGCGCGAGCTGGGCCTCCACCTCGTTGCCAGGGGCCTGGTACTGCTGGCGTGCCTGCTCAAGGTCCGGCAGCGGCAGCGCACGGCGGTCGAGCTTACCGTTACCCATCAGCGGCAGGCTGTCGAGCAACACCAGGTGCGCGGGTACCATGTAGTCCGGCAGGTGCTGGCGGGCATCGGCCTTCACCGCATCGCGCAGCAGGTTTTGCGCCTCGCTACCGGCAGCGGCCTGCTTGCACACCAGGTAACCCACCAGTTGCTTGCCACCGGGCAAGTCGAGGGCCAGCACCACGGCTTCGTCGACATCGGCATGCGCCTGCAGGCGGCTTTCGATTTCGCCCAGTTCGATGCGGAAGCCCCGTATCTTCACCTGCTGGTCGGCACGGCCGACATATTCCACCAGGCCATCCGTGCCCAGGCGCACCAGGTCGCCAGTGCGGTACAGGCGCCCGCCTTCGGCGCCGAACGGGTCAGCAACGAAGCGCTCGGCGCTAAGGCCCGGGCGGTCGTGATAACCCTGGGCCAGGCCAGCCCCGCCGATGTACAGCTCGCCAATGCCGCCCTGTGGCAGCAAGGCCAGGTCTTCATCGAGGATGTAGGCAGTACGGCTACCAATGACGCGGCCGATCGGCACGCTGCCCAGTTCTGCCGGCAGCGTTTCTGGCGCCAGGCAGGCCAGCGGCATGACCACGGTTTCGGTCGGGCCATAGGCGTTGAAGAACTGCTGCGGCGCAAAGGCCTGGCGGATACGTTGCAGGTGCTCGCCGGTCAGCGCTTCGCCACCGGTGATCACCAGACGCACCGGCAGTTGCTCGCCCTGCCCGCCCAGGTATTGCGCCAGCTGGCTACCGTAGCTGGGGGTGAAGCCAAGAATGCTCACCTGCTGATCACGCACCAACTGGCAGATTTCTTCGGCGCCCCACTGCCCTTGGGCACGCAGCACCACGCGCGCGCCGCACAGCAGCGGCACCCACAGGCGTTCGCTGGCAGCGTCGAAGTTGATCGAATAGAAATGCAGCTCGCAGTCGTCGCTGCGCATGCCGAACGCGGCAATCACCGCCTGGCAATGCATGGCGAATTCGCCATGGCTGACCACCACACCCTTGGGCTTGCCGGTGGAGCCAGAGGTATAGATCAGGTAAGCCTGGTGCTGCGGCAGGTTGAGGTTGTCCAGCGCTGCATCGCTGTAGGCCGACAGGCTGGCGGCATCGTCTTCCAGGCTCCAGCGGGCCACGCCTTCAGGCAGCTCGCCCAGGGTTTGCAGCAGCTCACGCTGGCTCAGCAGCAGGCCGATGCGGCTGTCTTCGATCATGTAGCGCAGGCGGTCGAGCGGGTACTCGGGGTCCAGCGGTACATAGGCACCACCGGCCTTGAGGATGGCCAGCAGGCCGACGACCATTTCCAGCGAGCGCTCCAGCGCCAGGCCCACCCGCACCTGCGGGCCGACGCCACGCTCACGCAAGGCGCGGGCCAGGCGGTTGGCTTGCTGGTCGAGTTCGGCATAGGTCATGTGCTGGCCGGCGAAGGTCAGCGCACCGGCCTGTGGCGTGCGGGCCGCCTGGGCGGCGAACAGGCCGTGCAGGGTGTGGTCAAGGTCGAAATCGTGCTCGCCCTGCAACTGGCCCACCAGCACCTGCTGCTCGGCGCTGCTCAGCATCGGCAGCTCGCACAGGCGCTGTTGCGGGTTGTCGAGCAGGCCGACCAGCAACTGCTGCCAGTGCTCGGCCATGCGCGCAATGCGTGGCTCGTCGAACAGGTCACGGCTGTAGGTCAGGCAGCAGCCCAGGCGGCCGTCGAGGTCGGTCACCTCCAGGTACAGGTCGAACTTGGTGGCGCTGGCGTCGTTGACCAGGTAATCCACCTGCATGCCGGCCAGCGTACGGCTTTGCTGGAAGGCCCAGCGCTGCACGTTGCACATCACCTGGAACAGCGGGTTGTAGGCGCTACTGCGTGGCGGCTGCAAGGCCTCGACCAGTTGATCGAACGGCAGGTCCTGGTGCGACTGGCCTTCGATGGCCGCCAGGCGCATCTGCTCAAGCAGCTCGCTGGCGGTCATCTGGCCGTCCAGCTCGCAGCGCAGCACCTGGGTGTTGAGGAAGGCGCCGATCAGGCCTTCGCTTTCCGGGCGAATGCGGTTGGCCACCGGTGCACCGATGCGCAGGTCACGCTGGCCGCTGTAGCGGTGCAGCAAGGCGGCCAGGGTGGCGGTCATGGTCATGAACAGGGTCAGGCCGCGCTGGCTGTTGAAGGCATGCACGCGGGCGACCAGCGCCGGGTCGAGCTCAAAGCGGTACAGCTCGCCGCGGTGGCTTTGCACGGCCGGGCGCGGGCGGTCGGCGGGCAATGCCAGCACCGGGTGTTCGTCACCCAGGCGCGCCTTCCAGTAGGCCAGCTGGCGGGCACCCTCGCCGCTGTCCAGCCACTGCCGTTGCCACACGCTGTAGTCAAGGTATTGCACCGGCAGCGGCGCCAGCGGCGAGTCGCGGTCATCGACAAAGGCCTCGTACAGCTCGCCCAGTTCACGGGCGAAGATGTCCATGGCCCAGCCTTCGGTGACGATATGGTGCAGGGTGAGGACGAAGAAGTGCTCACGCTCTTCGGCCTTGACCAGGCAGGCGCGCAGCAGCGGGCCACGCTCCAGGTCGAACGGCTGATGCGCCTGGTCGTCGGCCAGTTGTTGCAGGCGTTGCTGGCGGGCATCAGCGGGCAACGCGCTGAAGTCTTGCCAGTCCAGTTGCAGGCCGCTGTCTTCAGCCACGCACTGGTAGGGCACGCCGTCGATGCTGGGGAAGGTGGTGCGCAGGGTTTCATGGCGCACGATCAGCGCCTGCAACGCACGCTCGAAGGCGTCCACGTGCAGGGTGCCGCGCAGGCGCGCCATGCCGCCGACGTTGTACGCCGGGCTGTCCGGCTCCATCTGCCAGAGGAACCACATGCGCTGCTGCGAGTACGACAGCGGCACCGCCTGGTGGCGGTCGACGCGAGTGATCTCGCCTTGCAGGTTACGCTCGCCGGCGTCGCGGATGCGTGCGATCTCGGCGCAGAACGCGCCCAGCTCGCTGGCTTCGAACAGCGCCTTGAGGGGCAGCTCGACATCGCAGGCCTGGCGGCTGCGCGAGACGATCTGGGTGGCCAGCAACGAGTGCCCGCCCAGGGCGAAAAAGTCGTCCTGCAAGCCGACACGCGGCAGGTTCAGCACCTCGCGCCAAATGGCAGCGACCTGCTGTTGCAGCTCGGTTTGCGGCTCGACGTGTTCGCGTTGCTGCCACACCGGAGCCGGCAGCGCCTTGCGGTCGACCTTGCCGCTGGGGCCCAGTGGCATCTGTGCCAGCGCAATGAGTTGCGCCGGCACCATGTAGGCGGGCAGTTGTTCAGCCAGCACCGCCAGCAATTCGGCCGGTTGGGCGTTGCCACTGTAATAGCCGACCAGTTGCGCGCCGACGGCATCCTTGTGAATCAGTACCAGCGCGTGTTCCACACCCGCTTGCGCCAGCAGGCAGGCCTGCACTTCCTCAGGCTCGACACGGAAGCCGCGCACCTTCACCTGCTGGTCGAGGCGGCCGAGGTATTCCAGGGCCTCAAGCTGAACCTGCCAGCGGGCGCGGTCACCACTGCGGTACAGGCGCTCGCCATTGCCATCGGCCTGGGGCACGAAGCGCTCGGCAGTAAGGCCTGGGCGGCCCAGGTAGCCACGGGCCAGGCCCGCGCCACCGAGGTACAGCTCGCCCGGCACACCGGGGGCGGTCAGTTCCAGTTCATCGTCCAGCACGCGGCACAGCACATTGCCCAGCGGGCGGCCGATTGGCGAGCGCTCGCCA
The DNA here is from genome assembly GCF_044769185.1 of Pseudomonas sp. NPDC090592. Taxonomy (NCBI): domain Bacteria; kingdom Pseudomonadati; phylum Pseudomonadota; class Gammaproteobacteria; order Pseudomonadales; family Pseudomonadaceae; genus Pseudomonas; species Pseudomonas sp. NPDC090592. The sequence goes on along the minus strand of NZ_JBIVXJ010000018.1, from coordinate 21,352 downwards.
TCCGCTAGCTGGCAATGCCAGTGGGTGACGTTGATGGCGGTTTCAGTCGGGCCATATCGGTTGTGCAATTGCACCTGCGGCAACACTTGCAGCACACGGTCACGCAAGGCGGCAGACAGTGCTTCGCCACCCGAGAACAAGCGGCGCAGGCTGCTGCAGGCAGCTGCCTGCGGCTCCTGGACGAACACTTGCAGCAGCGGTGGCACGAAGTGCAGCGTGGTCACACCATGGGCCTGCACCAGTGCGGCGATGCGCTGCGGGTCGCGGTGTTCGCCGGGGCCGGCGAGTACCAGCTTGCAACCGGTGACCAGCGGCCAGAAGCACTCCCACACCGATACGTCGAAGCTGATCGGCGCCTTCTGCATCAGTACGTCGCTGTCGTTCAGCGCGTAGGCGGTTTGCATCCACTGCAGGCGCTCGGCCAGTGCCGCATGGGTGTTGCCCACGCCTTTAGGCTGGCCGGTGGAGCCGGAGGTGTAGATCACGTAGGCCAGGTTGTCACCGTGCAGGTGCAGGCCAGGCGCATGGCTGGGCCAGCTGTCCAGGTGCAACTGGTCGAGGGCGATGGCGCTGACGCCATCGACTTGCGGCAGCCTGCCCAGCAAGCTGCTGTGGCTGAGCAGCAGGCCGGCATTGCAATCGGCAAGCATGTAGGCCAGGCGCTCGGCCGGGTAGTCGACGTCCAGCGGTACGTAGGCACCCCCGGCCTTGAGGATGGCCAGCAGGCCGACCAGCAGCTGTGGCGAACGCTCGATGGCAATCGCTACGCAGGTATCGGGGCCCACGCCTTTGTCGCGCAGGTAGTGCGCCAGGCGGTTGGCTTGCTGGTGCAGTTCGGCGTAGTCGAGGCTACCGCCGTCCCAGGCCAGTGCCGGGCGCTGCGGGGTCAGGCGGGCCTGTTCGTTGAGCTGCTCGACCAGCAGGCGTTGCGGCGTCTCGGCGGGCGCCTGGCCCCAATCCAGCAACTGTGCACGGCCAGCCTCATCCAGCAATTGCACCTCGCCCAACGCTAGCTGCGGCGCGGCACACACCTGCTCCAGCAGCGCCAGCAGGTGGTGGGCCAGACGTTTGACAGTGCTGGCGTCGTACAGCTCGGCAGCATAGTCGAAGGCCAGGCTCAGGCGGCCCTGATGGTCTTCTTCACTGTGCAGTTGCAGGTCGAACTTGGCTTCGCGGCTGTGCCAGGGCAGTTCCTCGGCCAGCAGACCCGGCAGGCGGCGCAGGGCCGACAGGTCGCGCTGCTGGTGGTTGAACATGACCTGGAACAGGCCTTGCTCACGGGCTTCGGGCAAGGCTTCGACCAGTTGTTCGAACGGCAGGTCCTGGTTGGCCTGGGCGTCCAGGGTGGCCTGGCGCACCTGGGCCAGCAACTGCGTGAACGGCAGGCGGCCATCGAGCTGCGCGCGCAGCACCTGGGTGTTGATGAAAAAGCCCACCATGCCTTGGGTTTCGAGGCGTGGGCGGTTGGCGTTGGGCACCCCGACGCGGATGTCGGCCTGGCCGCTGTAGCGGTGCAGCAGCGCCTGCCAACCGGCCAGCAGGACCATGAACAGGCTGACCTGCTGTTCGCGGGCCAGGCCCTTGAGCGCGTCGGTGAGCTTGGCCGGTACCTTCAGGTTGAAACGCGCAGCACCATGCTCGCGCTGACCGGTGCGAGGGTGGTCGGTGCACAGGTCGAGCACCGGCAGGTCATCGCCCAACCGGGCCTTCCAGTACTGCAATTGGCGTTCGGCTTCACCGTCGGCCAGCCATTGTCGCTGCCAGGTGCCGTAGTCGGCGTAGCCCAGGGCCAGCGGGGCCAGGTTGGCTTCCAGGCCTTGGCAGCGGGCGGCATACAGTTTGGCGAATTCGTCCAGCAGGATGTTCAGCGACCAGCCGTCGGCGACGATGTGATGCAGGGTCACCCACAGCTGGTGGTCTTCGTCGTCCAGGCGGGCCAGAGTCACGCGCAGCAACGGGCCTTGAGTCAGGTCGAACGGCAGGCGCGCCTCGGCTTCACGCTGGGCGGCGACCTGCTCAGCGCTTTGGCCTTCAAGGTCAAGGCGGTGCACGTTGAACGGCTGTGGCGCCAGGATGCGTTGCTGGGCCTGGCCGTCTTCCTCGCTGAAGACGGTACGCAGCGATTCGTGGCGCTCCACCAGCGCCTGGAAGGCTGCTTCCAGGGCGTTTTCATCCAGTTCGCCACGCAGGTGCAAGCCCGCCGGAATGTTGTACGCCGCCGATTCTGGTTGCAGCTGCCAGAGCAGCCACAGCCGGTTTTGCGCCAACGACTGGGGCAAGGCCTTGGCGCGCTCCAGCGTGGCAATCGCTGCCGTGCCTGTACCGCCTTTGGCAATGATCGACGCAACGGCTTTGCTGTAATCGGCCAGCACCGGTGCTTCGAACAGGGTGCGCAGGCTCAGGTTGATGCCCAGCTCATCAGCCAGGCGTGCAGTGGCTTGGGTGGCGGCGATGGAGTTGCCACCCAGCAGCAGGAAGTGGTCGTCTGCGGCGACCGCCTCCACCTTGAGAATGTCGCGCCACACGGCGGCGATACGGGCTTGCAGTTCATCGCCAGCCGCAGCGCTTGCAGGGGCTTCGCTCACCTCAGGGAAGCGGGCATAGCAGTCCAGGCTGCCATCGTCCATGCGCAGGCGGCAGGCGGAGCGCTGCAGCTTGCCGCTGGAAGTCTTGGGCAGCGCACCCGGGTTCAGCAGCAGGACCACGGCCGGAGCCTGGCGGCAGGCATCGGCAATCACCTGGCGCAGGGTCTTGATCAGGTCCTGGGGCTTGAGTGCCTTTTGCACGTTACGGCTGATCTCCACCGCAACGCCGATACCCTCCTCGCCCTGGTGTTCGACGGCGAACACGGCCACTCGGCCTTTGCGCAGTACGTCAACTTCGCGCTCGAGGGTTTTCTCCAGGTCCTGTGGGTAGAGGTTCTGCCCGCGCACGATCAGCATGTCTTTCAGGCGCCCGGTGACAAACACCTCGCCCTCGCGCATGAAACCCAGGTCGCCGGTGCGCAGCCAGGTCTGGCCATCCATTTCGACAAAGGTGCGGGCACTGGCTTCGGGGTTGCGCCAGTAACCCAGGGCGATGCTCGGCCCGCCAGCCCAGATTTCACCCACCTGGTTATCGCCCAGCACCTGCAGTTGCCGCGGCTCGACAATACGCACGGCGTGCCCGGGCTGCGGGTAGCCGCAGCTCATCAGCACGCTGCCCTTGCCGGGTTGGGCGCGGTTGGCAGCGAAGGCTTCGGCGTCCAGTTCCAGCGCGGGAATACCCTGGCCGCGACGGCTGCCGCTGACGAACAAGGTGGCTTCGGCCAGGCCGTAACTGGCGAAGAAACTGGACGCATGGAAACCACAGGCCTGGAACTTTTCGGCGAAGGTGGCCAGGCTGTCCTGACGAATCGGCTCGGAACCGGAATAGGCCACGCGCCAGCGGCTCAGGTCGAGCCCGGCCAGCGAGGCCTCGCTGACCCGCTCGCTGCACAGGCGGTAGGCGAAGTCGGGGCCGCCGCTGATGGTGCCGCCGTACTCGCTGATGGCCTGCAGCCAACGTTGCGGGCGGGCCAGGAAGTAACCCGGCGACATCAGCACACACGGCACACCGCTGAAGATCGGCTGCAGCAGGCCACCGATCAGGCCCATGTCATGGTACAGCGGCAGCCAGCTGACGATCACGTCGTCGGGGTTGAGGTCGATGCCGAAGCCTTGGCGGATCAACTGCTCGTTGGCCACCAGGTTGCCATGGCTGACCTGCACGCCCTTGGGCAGCGCGGTGGAGCCCGAGGTGTATTGCAGGAAGGCGATGTCATCGCTTTTCAGCGCGGGCTCGCGCCAGCTCGCGGCCAATGCCGGGTCCAGGCCGTCCACTGCCAGCAGTTCGGGGGCGTTGTCTGCCGCCAGGGCCTCCAGGCCCTGCAAGTTGTCGTGCAGTGCCGCCACGGTCAGCAACAGGCGCGGCTCGGCGTCGTCGATGATCGACAGCAGACGCTCCTGATGGTGCTGGCGCGCAGACTCCGGTGGATACGCCGGCACCGCGATCACGCCGGCATACAGGCAACCGAAGAACGCCGCTACATACTCCGGGCCACTGGGGAACAACAGCACCGCACGGTCGCCAAAGCCGGCCCGGGCCTGCAAGGCGGCGGCAATGGTGCGCGCGCGCTGGTCGAGGTCCCGATAGCTGAGCACGGCCTGCTCGCCGGGGGCGTCGGCGAGAAAGCGCAAGGCGATCTTGTCCGGGGTCTGCGCTGCGCGTTGCGCCAGGGCCTGGACCAGCGAGAGCGGGAGTTCGAAGGCGTCCGTCATGGGGTGTTCCTGCCAGTGTCTGGTGGGGGCGAGCCGGCTGCTCCGCGATCTTGAGCGGGCAACGTAAGGCGCCGGATGTACACAGGGGAACGGATGGGCAGGGGAAGAAATTAAAGGGATCGTTCAGGTGCAGAGGGGGCTGGAGGTGAACCGGTTCACACTGGCTGCTTAGAACCGAAAGATACAGATACTAATTACGTTTCGTATTTGACAATCATTATCATCTTGAATAGCTTGTCGCACGTCGTAGGAAGCTTCCCAGCCTTGGGTGCCTCCTTTCCCCTCTGTGACAAGGTGATTTCCATGGCGGAACAACTATCCACAAGTAAGTGCGATTCACCATTACTGCAGGCCTTCGTCGACAACCGCAGCATCCTGGTCAAGATTGCTGCGCGCATTACCGGTTGTCGTTCGCGCGCCGAAGATGTGGTGCAGGATGCGTTTTTCCGGCTTAGCGCCGCCCCGCAGATTACCTCGTCGTTCAAGGCGCAGCTCAGCTACCTGTTCCAGATCGTGCGCAACCTGGCCATCGACCATTACCGCAAGCAGGCGATGGAGCTGAAGTACTCCGGCAGCGAGGAGGAAGGCCTGAACGTGGTCATCCAGAACGCCTCGCCCGAAGCCACGCACATCAACCTTGCCGCACTGGACGACATTGCCGAGGCGCTGAACGAACTGCCCCAGCGTACCCGCTATGCCTTCGAGATGTACCGCCTGCATGGCGTACCGCAGAAGGACATTGCCAAGGAACTGGGGGTGTCGCCGACACTGGTCAACTTCATGATCCGCGATGCACTGGTGCATTGCCGCAAGACGGCTAATCGGCAAGTTTGAAGGTAGCTGCAAGCTTCAAGCTTCAAGCTTCAAGCTTCAAGCTTCAAGCAAAAACCAATCGCGTTCTGCCCTGGCTTTTTCTTGTAGCTTGTAGCTTGTAGCTTGCAGCTTGTAGCTTGCAGCTCTCGCCATCAGGCGAGCTTGCAGCGGTCGAAGAACCGCTCCCGCCCCAGAATCATCAGCGCCGCCCGCTTGTGCGGGAAGTCGAATTCCTTGTCGCAATGGAAGCACTGGTCCTGCATGTAGCCGATCATCTTGCCATTGTCGGCGCGCGGCTCGGCCACCACCCGCTGGGTGCGCGGATCATCCAGGAACAGGTAGTGCACCAGCGCCGACAGCCAGCTGGCCACCTTGTGAGGCCCACGATGATGCTCCTCCCCCACCAGCATGTGGATGCCGCGGTCGTAGTCATCGGCCGGGTAGAACGGCGCAATGCGGTCTTCCTTGGCCCAGTACGCCTCGAAGTAGGCAAACGGCTCATCATCAAAGCAGCCGATCAACGTCAGGGTATGCGGGTCGGCTTCCAGCTTGCCCAGGTACTCGCGATGCTGGGCCAACGTGCCGCCTTCCTGCCAGAACGCCTCAACCCTCGGGTTGTTCTGCCAGTGGTTGAACCGCTCCAGGTCGTGCTCGATCTCCAGCGTGCGCAATGAGACCCAGCTCCCCAGGCGTGCATCGAAGCGCCGATACACTTCGCCACGGGGCTTGGGTGCGCGACGCGGGTGGCGCTTGCCGTTGCTGAGCTGCATCTGCTGCGGGTAAACCGTCGCCATCGCCTCACCCAGCCAGGGCTGGGGCATTTGCCAGAACAGCACCCTTTCACACACATACTGACCGGGCTGCTCCCCCACCAGCAGCAAACCACTGGCCAACAGCTGGGGCTGCACCTCAGGAAGGTGCCAGACCAGGCGCTGACAGGCCGTGTCGCGGGACAGCAACCAGTAGCAGGCAGCCCACACCGCCTGATAAGGCCGCTCGGGGCACAGGCGATCAAGGTGAACGTGCAGGGTGGTACCCGCCTCCAGGCGCACCTGGATCAAAGGGCGGCCTTCAAGGGTAAGGCTTAACCAGCCGCCCCCCTCCTCGGCACTTAGGCTGCGCCAGCGTGGCGGTGACTGGGGCTGCGATGCGGCATCGAACGGCATGGGCTTGACTCACGAAAATGAAGAAAAGGCTCACTCCAGAGAACGTTGCCACGCTGCGCGGATTTAGTCCTCTGGCGCGCTGACGGTGATGCGGTATGGCTCGAAGATGCGTGCCAGCTCGCCGCTGTCACGCAGGTCCCGCAGCAGGCCCGCGAACGCCTGCTCGCCAATCGGCGCCCCCGGGCGCAGCAAGGCGTAGTGGTGGTAGATTTGGTCAATGCGCTTCGAAGCGGTCAGCTGCGCCCTGCTGGCCGGGTTGCGTTTCATGAAATCGCTGAGGTAGGAACGCGTGACCAAGGCGATATCGGCGCGGCCAGCCTGCACCATCAGCAGGTTGCTGTCATGGGAGTAGGTCAATGTTGCGTTGTAGGTTTTGCGCAGGTAGTCCGGGTCGGGGTTGAAGCGGGCGAACGCGTAGTGGTAGCCGTTGAACAATGCCAGGCGCTTGCCACGCAGGTCATCAAAGTAATGCGGGTCGCTACCCTTGGCCTGACGGGCGACGAACACTTCGGCATCCTCCAGGCCCATGTCCACGGTCTGATGGGCAATCTGCTCCCAACCCCATTGCGGGTTCTCGAAAATCGCCATGTCGGTACGGCCTTGCTGGAAGTCACCAAAACGCCGCTGGATGGACGTGGGCACCAGAACAAAATGATAACCCTGCTGCAAGCGGTTGAGCGCGTCGACCAACTGCGGCAGCAGTCCGGTGTCGGCCCCCTGCTCGGGGCGCACCGTATACGGCGGGAAATGCGCAGCACCGATCTTGACCTCGATGGCATCGGCGGCCCATGCCGGCACCGCCAGCCAGTACACGGCCAGCAGCATCAGGGTGGACAGGGCCTTGAGGCCGGGTGCTGGAGTCAAGACGGACACTCGTCACGGTTCATGCCTGGGTCCGCTTAAGCTAGGCGTTTTCGGGGGGCGACACAACTGCTGGTGCCTGATCTTTGTGCCAAAGCTGGAGGCATAATGCCAGGGGGTGCCGTAAGCACGGAGTTTGGCTACGCTCTAGCAGGATCTGCAAGGGAGCCTGCTATGGGCCATTGGTTGGTGATCGACCTTGAAGCCACCACCGACGAGGGTGGGTGGCCGGTCACAGAGATGGAAGTCATTGAAATCGGCGCAAGCCTGGTTACCCGCGAAGGCCGCGAGGTTGACCATTTCCAGCGGTTTGTACGGCCACGGCGACGGCCACAGCTGACGCCATTCTGCCGCGAGCTGACGCACATCAGCCAGGCCGACGTGGACGGCGCCGCAGCCTTCAACGAGGTGTGGGCAAGCTTCGAGCGCTGGCTCGGGCACCACCGTGGGCAACTTCAGGCCTGGGTCAGCTGGGGCGATTACGACCGCCAGCAACTGCACCAGGAGTGGCGGCAACATGGGCTCGACAGCCTGCTGCGCACGCTGGCGCACATCAACCTCAAGCAACGCTTTGCCAAAGCCCGCCACCTGCAACGCCCCACCGGCCTGAACGGTGCCTTGCAACTGGCCGGCATGCACTTTTGCGGGCAGCAGCACAGGGCCCTGGAAGATGCGCGCAACACAGCGCGGCTGCTGCCGTTGACGCTCCCCGCCAATGGCGCCTGAAAGCAGATGACGAGGCCTGTGGGCTTGGGCATACTGGCCAGCCCTTTTTCATCCCCTCTTATCAGGAGTCGCCCATGTTCCAGGTCAACGAGTACTTTAACGGCACCGTCAAGTCGATCGCATTCGCGGGCGAAGAAGGCCCGGCCACTGTCGGCGTGATGGCCCCGGGCGAATATGAGTTCGGCACGGCCAAGCGCGAGATCATGCACGTGGTATCGGGCGCGCTGACCGTGAAGCTGCCGGGTAGCGACAACTGGGAAACCTTCAAGGCGGGCGACAAGTTCAATGTGCCGGCTGACAGCAAGTTCCAGCTGCAGGTGAAGGTGGACACCGCCTACCTGTGCGAATACCGCGACTAAGCGTCAGGCTGGGTGCCCCCAAGGTCCAACCCTTGGGCGCACCAACACCGTTCAACTACCAGTCCAGCTGCAAGCGGCTTTCGAAATACCGCTCCTGCCCAGTCAGCGGGTCCTCGAAGCGCAGGCTCTGCGCCAGCAACTTCAGTGGGCGCTGGTAGTCATCTTCTTCGTTGAGCAGTTGCGGGTAGAACGGGTCATTGCAGATCCCCGCCCCAAGCGCCGCCATGTGTACGCGCAACTGATGGGTTTTGCCAGTCACTGGCGACAGCCCATAGCGCCACAGCTCACCGTTCTTCTCCAGCACCTCGGCCAGGGTTTCACTGTTGGCCTCCCCCTCTACCTCATGCATGCGAAAGAACGGCTCGCCATGCACCAGGCGGCTTTTGTGTACCAGCGGAAACGCATGCTGCCCCATGGCTGCGGCAATGGCCTGGTAACGCTTGTCGATCCGCCTTTCCGGGAACAACCGCTGGTAGGCACTGCGGGTATGTGGGTTGGCGGAAAACAGCACAAGCCCGGCGGTATGCCGATCGATACGGTGCAACGGCACCAGATGCGGGTTGTCCAGCCGGCGGATCAGACGGCGCAACAAGGTTTGCTCGACGTATTCACCGGTTGGCGTCACCGGCAGGAAATGCGGCTTGTCAGCCACCACCAGGTGCTCATCCACATGCAGTAGCGTCTCATGCACCGGGATCGGTCGCTCGTTCGGCACTTCACGGAAGTAGTGCAAGCGCATGCCACGCTTGTAAGGCAATTGGGCAGAAACCGCCCGCCCTTCGGCGTCCAGCACCCGGCCACGGGCGAAGCGGTCCAGCCACTGGTCGCGGTCGATGGCCTTGAAATGGTCACACAGGCAATCGAGCACTGTCGCCCAGTTACCGGGGGGCAGGCACACCGTACTGGCTTGCTGGCGGGCGGGGTCGAAAGGCGCGGTCATGGCAAAGCTCGATACGTTCACGGCCGCGCATTATCGCCCAAGCCCAGGCCCTCAACCAGCCTTAACGATGGCCTCGCTGCGTTCCTTCAGCCAACGCAGCACCTGCACCGGCTCCCAGCGACCAGGGTCGTAAAGGGCGTACAGCAACCCCTGGTAACCCACCACATCCAGCCCACGGTGGTAACCGGCACGCTGGAACAGGGCCTCGATCTCGGCGAAACAGGTGTTGAAGTGGACCTTGCCGAACGGGGTACGGTCATCGGTAACCAGACCTTCGAGGCGCAGTTCCAGCACGGCATCAGCCACCCGCTCGACGGGCATGCGGTTGACGCTGTACTTGAGTTGCTCGACGTTGAGCATGATTTCACCTCGATACTGTATTTATATACAGCATACGAACATCCCCTGGCTGCCGTCAATGCGGTTCATTGCAGCCCCGCCAGGTAGCCGGTGCCTTTGCGCACGGTCAGCACCTGACGCCGGGGCGTGCCGCGTGTCACGGACAGGTGCACCCAGTGATCGAATTCGAGGATCAACTGATCGAAGACGATTGAGCTGTCGATGATCCTGCGCGCGGTATCGCGAGGGCTGGTTTCGATCACCGTGAAGTCTGCCGCCAGCCCCTGGACATGCTGGCTTTTCGCGGCGCCGCCGATCAGTTGGTTGACCCTCTCGCTGCGATAGCCGCTGCTGACAATGATGGGCAAGCCGAACAGCGCGCGTACCTGTTCAAGCGCACCGCACAGCAACTGCAGGTTGGCCCGGGCTTCAGGTGGTGGTGTGTTATCGAACCCGTCCCTGGCGGCGAGCTGCGAAACGGTCATTTCATCAAGGGTGAAATGCGGGGTGATCAACATGCTGAGGCTCCCGATGACTGAATGAGGTCAGCGGATGATCAGCTTGCCTTCTTCACCATGGCGCTGGGTTGCAGCTCCCCTGGAGGCACTATTGCGCGAGAAACGCCACCACCTGCTCGGTATCGAACGGCCAGTACAACTCGCCGCCATTGTCAAGGCGGCGCAGCACCGGAATGATCAGGCCATAACATTCGAACAGGGCCTCGTCCTCGGCAATGTCGACCAGCTCTACCAACAGGCCCTGTTCGACGAAGGGCATCAGCACCGCCTCGGCCACTTCGCACAAGTGGCAGCCGAGGGTGCCGAACAGTTGACATTCAGGCAGCATGGGGTACGTTCCGGTTTGGCAGGGAGAACCCTATTCTAGGTCCGTCCTGAAGTCCGCGCACCTGGCCTGGCTCAATCCTGGCTGGTAGCGCCAATACGGTGCAGCGACAAGTCCGCGCCCTGGAACTCCTGCTCATGGCTCAAGCGCAGGCCATGCAACGCCCGGATCGTGCCATACACGGCAAAACCGCCGGCCAATGCCACCCCCACGCCCAGCAGGCTGCCCAGCAACTGGCTGACCAGGCTGACGCCGCCCATGCCGCCCAGGGCAACCTGGCCGAACACGCCGCAGGCAATGCCACCCCATACACCGCACAGGCCATGCAAGGGCCACACGCCCAATACGTCATCGATCTTCCAGCGGTTCTGTGCGGCGGTGAAGGTCCAGACGAACAGCGCACCCGCCACCAGGCCGGTAGCCAGCGCACCGATCGGGTGCATCAGGTCGGAGCCGGCGCAGATCGCCACCAGGCCGGCCAACGGCCCGTTGTGCAGGAAGCCCGGGTCGTTACGCCCGGCCAGCAAGGCCGACAGGGTACCGCCGACCATGGCCATCAGCGAGTTGATCGCCACCAGGCCGCTGACGCCCTGCAGCGTCTGGGCGCTCATCACGTTGAAGCCGAACCAGCCGATAATGAGGATCCACGACCCCAACGCCAAAAATGGAATGCTCGACGGCGCAAACGCCACCAGGCGGCCGTCGCGGTAGCGCCCACGCCGCGCGCCCAGCAGCAGCACCGCCGCCAACGCCAGCCAGCCACCCATGGCATGCACCACCACGGACCCGGCAAAGTCATGGAAAGGCGCGCCGAAGCGGGCCTGCAACCAGGCTTGCAGGCCAAGGTTGCCATTCCACACCACGCCCTCGAAGAACGGGTAGATGAACGCCACGATCAACGCCGTGGCACACAGTTGCGGCACGAAGCGCGCCCGCTCGGCAATGCCCCCCGAGATGATCGCCGGGATCGCCGCCGCGAACGTCAGCAGGAAGAAGCACTTGACCAGTGCATAGCCATGGTCGGCCGCCAACGTAGCTGCCGGCTGGAAGAAAGTGACGCCATAGGCTATCCAGTATCCGATGAAGAAATACACCAGCGCCGAGATGGCAAAGTCGCTGAGGATCTTCGACAAGGCGTTGACCTGGTTCTTGTGGCGCACCGTGCCCACTTCGAGGAACGCGAAGCCGGCGTGCATCGCCAGCACCAGAATGGCGCCCATGAGAATGAACAGGGTGTTGGAACCGTGGACCAGGGAGTCCATCGCGCTGTGCATGTTTTCCATGAAATAGGCAGACCTGCTGAAAAGGCACCAGGACAGTTCAAGAACCTGCATCCCTGCACCGAATCGGTGCCAGCCCCCTGCCCTGTTTCGGTGAGCCGGGCGGGGCCTGCGTGGTTTTTTCTTGGGTTTGTCGTGGATTGGGTTAAGGTTTATCGGTATTCGCTGCATTGGCGCCCTGAATCGGCGCAAGGCACGACGGTGGCGCCCCGCAACGTGGCAAAGACTTAGCAAGGCCCATACCAGCACCGCCACTTGAACCTTCCACGCATACTGTTACTCGAAACACCAACACTCATCGACAGGGAGAGACCCATGGCCAGCAAATCGGCAAAGACTGCACAAGAGATATTGATGGCTGACTTCCAGGCCTTGGTGCGCGACACCGAGAAGCTGCTGGCCGACACCGCCAACCTGGCCGGTGACCAGGCTGACGAATTGCGCGGGCAGATTCACGACCGCCTGGCCCAGGCCCGCGAAACGCTGCAACTGACCCAGGACTCGGTACGCGACCGCGGCCAGGCCGCGCTGGGCAGTGCCGAACAGTACGTGCAGGAAAACCCGTGGCAGGCGATTGGCATCGCCGCCGGCGTCGGCCTGCTGATCGGCTTGCTGGCCAACCGGCGCTAAGGGGTGTCCATGGACAATGAAGCCAACGGCGCCGGCGCCTCGGGCAGGCGCCTGGGCGCGGCTGCGCTGGGGCTGCTGCACAGCCACATCGAGCTGTTCGGCATCGAGTTGCAGGAGCAGAAGGGCCGCACCTTGAGCCTGCTGTTGTTCGCCGGCCTGGCACTGGTGTTTGCCCTGCTGCTGCTGACCGCACTATCCGGGCTGCTGCTGGTATTGCTGTGGGACAGCTATCGCCTGGCCGGCATCATCGGCCTGTGCGTGTTCTATGGCATTGCCGCGCTGTATTGCGGGTTACGCCTGAAGGCGGCAGTGTTCGACGAATCGTCGCCGTTCGGCGCCACCCTCGAAGAACTCGCCAAAGACCGGGAGCGCCTGTTGCCATGAGCCTGCCAGAATTGCCTAACACCCGTAACCCGCGCGAACTGCGCAAGGCATTGCTGCGCTTGCGCATGGAGATGCACCGCCAGGAAATCCGCCATGAGTCGGGCCAACTGATGGAGCCTTTGCGCCGCGTACAAGGCATGGGCAGCTCGTTACACGAAGGGCTTGGGATCAAGCATGCGCCGCTGTGGGGGATTGGTGCCGTGGTGGCGCTGGGCTTCCTGACCGGCAAGGGCGTGCGCAGTGGCAACCTGGCGCGCCTGGTACGCCTGGGCAGCAGCCTGCTGCCGCTGGTGCGCCTGTACCTGCAAGGTAACCGCCGCCCCTGATGATTGCGCTGTGGTGTTCGCCACAGAAGTTTCAGCGTTTATGCGATCGAGCGCCGCCCGCGCGGCGCATCGCGAGCTGGCGCTCGCTCCTACGTTTGTTTCGGGCCAATCATTCCTGTGGCATTTGCGCGCGGGCGCCTTGGCGCATGCCTTGTCATCACGGTATCGACCTGCCCCTTGCGCAGATGTACGTGACACCGGAAGCTATAACCTTCGATCCACAGGAGACCGCGCCTTGGACTGGCACACCCTGCTCACCCGCGAACGCCTTGGCAAAGCCCTCTATAGCGCCGATGAACTCGGGCGCAGCCCCTTCCACAAAGACCACGACCGCATCATCTTCTCCGGTGCCTTCCGCCGCCTCGGGCGCAAGACCCAAGTGCACCCGGTAACCAGCAACGACCATATCCACACGCGCCTGACCCACTCGCTGGAAGTCAGCTGCGTGGGCCGCTCGCTGGGCATGCGCGTAGGCGAAACGCTGCGTGACAGCCTGCCAGACTGGTGCGCCCCCAGCGACCTGGGGATGATCGTGCAGTCAGCGTGCCTGGCCCACGACATCGGCAACCCGCCATTCGGCCACTCCGGCGAAGACGCTATCCGCCACTGGTTCCAGCAGGCCGCAGGCCGTGGCTGGCTGGACGACATGAGTGACGACGAGCGCGCCGACTTCCTCAACTTCGAAGGCAATGCCCAGGGCTTTCGTGTACTCACCCAGCTGGAGTACCACCAGTTCGACGGCGGCACTCGGCTAACGTACGCCACCCTCGGCACTTACCTGAAGTACCCCTGGAGCGCGCGGCACGCCGACGCACTGGGCTACAAGAAGCACAAGTTCGGCAGCTACCAGAGCGAACTCCCCCTGCTCGAACAGATCGCCCGCAAGCTTGGCCTGCCGCTGCTGGAAGACCAACGCTGGGCACGCCACCCGTTGGTGTACCTGATGGAGGCCGCCGATGATATCTGTTACGCGCTGATCGACCTTGAAGACGGCCTGGAAATGGAGTTGCTGGAGTACGCCGAAGTCGAAGCGCTGCTGCTCGACCTGGTTGGCGAGGACCTGCCGGAAACCTACCGCCAGCTCGGCCCACGCGATTCGCGCCGGCGCAAGCTGGCAATCCTGCGTGGCAAGGCCATCGAACACCTGACCAACGCCGCCGCCCACGCGTTCGTCGAACAGCAACAGGCCTTGCTGGCCGGGCAACTGACGGGCGACCTGGTCGAGCACATGCACGGCCCGGCCCAACGCTGCGTGCTGCAGGCCAAGGACATGGCGCGCAACAAGATCTTCCAGGACAAGCGCAAGACCCTGCACGAAATCGGTGCCTACACCACCCTGGAGATCCTGCTCAACACCTTCTGTGGTGCTGCCCTCGAACAGCACGGTGGGCGCACGCCATCGTTCAAGAGCCGCCGGGTACTGGACTTGATTGGCAACAATGCCCCGGACCCGCATGCCTCGCTGCACAGTGCCTTCCTGCGCATGATCGACTTCATCGCCGGGATGACCGACAGCTATGCCAGCGAAATGGCCCGGGAAATGACCGGGCGCTCCAGCCCGACCTGAGTACAACGGTGCAGCCCCGCGCCTTGAGCCGGTGCTGCACCCGGTATTGCAGGAAACTTCCTACATATATGGGCGGCAATTTAAACAGAACGAATAAAAACCCACAAAAAGTTACCAATCTCGCTTTGACATCGCGTCAAGCACGCACTTTTCGTAGCCTGTTTTGTTTTATCTTGTAAGCCATTTCCCATAAAGGGCGAATCGCCCTTGCTCGTATGCCTGATGACTTCCAACTGCGATATGGTGCCGTTCGTCCCCCTCAGTCGCCCGCAGGGAAATTGAACATGCATACCATATTTATTGTTGACGACCATCCTGTCATCCGCCTGGCCGTTCGTATGTTGCTGGAAAACCAGAATTACAAGATTGTCGGCGAATCGGACAATGGCGTGGACGCCATGCAGATGATTCGCGAAACCGCTCCCGACCTGGTCATACTCGACATCAGCATTCCCAAGCTGGACGGGCTGGAGGTACTAGCCCGCTTCCAGGCCATGGCCCTGCCATTGAAGGTGCTGGTATTGACTGCGCAATCTCCTGCATTGTTTGCCGTGCGATGCATGCACTCGGGCGCCGCAGGCTATGTGTGCAAGCAGGAGGACCTGAGCGAACTGCTCAGCGCAATCAAGGCGGTACTGGCCGGTTACAACTATTTCCCCAGCCAGGCAATCAAGCACAACCAGACAACCGACCACGACCTCAAACTGTTCCGTCAGGTAAATGACCGTGAGCTGATGGTACTGCAACTCTTTGCCCAAGGCCGCAGCAACAAGGAAATTGCCAAGGGTATGTTCCTCAGCAGCAAGACCGTGAGTACCTACAAGAAGCGCCTCATGCACAAACTTCAGGTCAATACGCTAGTCGACCTGATCGACATGGCCAAACGCAACGCGCTGGCCTGAGGGTGATCATGGCGCGCCCTATCACTCGCCTGCTGCTCGCTTTGCTGATGTTCAGCGGCGTGTCGCAGGCCACACATCACGAGGCCTCTTCCTATACGTTACTGGCTCGTTCATCGGCCAGGCTGGCCCAGCCTGCGTTCACGGACGAACAGCAGCAATGGCTGCACAGCCGCCAGGAACTGGTGCTGGGTACGTCGGCACCGGATTACCCGCCTTTCGACATCACCAGTGGCGGACGCGACTATCAGGGCCTTACCGCCGAATACGCAAGCCTGATTGGCAGCGCCCTGCAACTTCCGGTGCGGGTGCTGCGCTTTTCCAGCCGGCATGCGGCAGTGGAGGCGCTCAGGCGCGGTGACATCGACTTGCTCGGCAGCGCCAATGGCTATGAGGCCGTCAGCGATGGGCTGGCCCTGTCGCACCCCTACGCCATCGATCAACCTGTGCTGGTCACACGCGAGGACGAAAGCCGGCCGCTGGACACGGGCATGCGGGGGGTGCGCCTGGGCATGCTCTACCACTACCTGCCCAGGCAAGAGGTGCACAACGCCTACCCCGAGGCCGAGCTTCTGACCTTCGGTTCCTCCAGTGAAGGGTTGAATGCCGTGGCTTTCGGCCAAGCCGATGTATACATCGGCGACACCATCTCCACCCACTACCAACTCAACCGTGGCCACCTGCCGCGACTGCGCATGGCCAATTTCGCCAAGCATGAGGCCATCGGTTTCAGCTTTGCCCTGCGCCAGCAGGACACGCTGCTGATGGAGTTGGTAAACACCGTCCTGGACAGCCAGACACCTGCCATCCGCGCCAATGTCTTCAAGCGCTGGAGCGCTGGCAGCGACCTGCTGCTGTCGGACCGCAAGCTGCAACTGACAGAAGCCGAGGAACAATGGCTGCAGGACCACCCGGTGATGCGCGTGGCAATCGACGACAAGGCTGCGCCGCTATCCTATTTCGATGGCTCGGGGCAGTTTCGTGGCATCACCGCCGACCTGCTGGAGGTCATTCGCCTGCGTACTGGCTTGCGTTTTGAAATACAGCGTGCAAGCGGCATCGCGGACATGATTGCCCGCCTCACGGAAGGTCGCGCCGATGTCATCGCTGCACTTGCCACTGGCGGGGCGAACGAGGACAACCTGCAAATCAGCAGGCCTTATCTGGAAAGCGCCTACGTGCTGGTCAACCACAAGGACCAGAAGACACTGACCTCTCTGGAACAACTGCAGGGTCATCGCATCGCCATTACCCGCTACAGCGACATGGACGCCATGTTGTCGTTGCACTACCCACAGGTTGGCTGGGTTGAAACCGAAAGCGCCTTCTACGCCATGGCATTGCTAAAAAGCGGTGCCGTCGATGCCGTCATCACCCCCCTGATCGACGCCAACCATGCGCTGGCCGCCAACCCCGAGCTGGTCATCCGTACCACGGTTGGCAGCGAACCTGCGCATTTCGCCATGGCCACCCGTCACTCATCACCCGCGCTGGTGTCGATCCTCGACAAAGCACTGCTGAGCATTTCGCCGGAAGAGTTGGGGGTGATCAACCACCGTTGGCGAGGATATGCCCAGCATGACGATGGCAGCCACCAAGGCTACCGCCGGCTCGCGCTGCAGGTGGTACTGGGCACCGCCGTGCTTCTGCTGCTGGTTTTGCTCTGGAACGCCCGCCTGCGCCTGCAAATTCGCCAACGCCAACGTGCCGAACGTGCCCTGAACGACCAGCTGGCGTTCATGCGCGCCTTGCTCAACGGCACCCCCCACCCCATGTACGTCCGTGATCGTGAGGGCTGCCTGAAAAGCTGCAACTACAGCTACCTGGAAGCCGTGCAGGCCCGGTCCGAGGACGTGCTTGGCAAGCAACTCGACAACAGCCTGTTCACCGATGCCGAGCAAACTCGCCAGATCCAGGCCGACTACGTGAAGGTCATGGCCGCAGGTTCGCCACTGATCATGGACCGACCACTGCGGATCAAAGGCCGCGAAATGACCATCTACCACTGGATCCTCCCGTACCGCGACTCGCTGGGCGAGGTACAGGGCATCATCGGCGGCTGGATCGATATCAGTGATCGCCGCCAGCTGGTCATGGACCTGCGCCAGGCCAAGCAGCAGGCTGACGATGCCAACCGTGCCAAAAGCACGTTCCTGGCCACCATCAGCCATGAAATCCGCACCCCGATGAATGCCGTCATCGGCATGCTCGAACTGGCTGTCAAGCGCGCTGACCAGGGCCGGGTAGACCGTAGCGCACTGGAGCTGGCGCACCACTCTGCCAAGGACCTGCTGGGGCTGATCGGCGATATCCTCGACATCGTGCGCATCGAGTCCGGGCACTTGACGCTCGCCCCGGAGGCCGTCGACCTGGCGCAATTGGTAGAGTCTGCGGGGCGTATCTTCGAGGGGCAAGCGCGACAGAAAGGCCTGGCACTGGAGGTGGTCATCGAGCCAGCCGCGCACTGCACCGTTTTGCTCGATCCCCTGCGCTTCAAGCAGGTACTGTCCAACCTCATCAGCAACGCCATCAAGTTCACCGAGCATGGCCAGGTGCGTATCAGCGCGGCCCTGCAGGGTGACGGCGCCAACACGCCAATGGCGCTGCAAGTGGAAGTCCGTGACAGTGGCATCGGCATCCACGCCGACGACCTGCAGCGCCTGTTCAACCCGTTCATCCAGGCCAACCCGCACAGCCAGAGTGCGCGCGCAGGTACCGGGCTGGGCCTGACCATCTGCCGCAACCTGTGTGAAATGATGGGCGGCAAGCTGACCATCAATAGCCTCGAAGGTGTCGGCACCCGGGTACGCTTGAAAATGCCGCTGCAACAGTGTGATGCACCCGTGCAGCCAACTGCGCTGATCGAAACGCTGGATGTGCCCGACCCACGGCTGAACGTGCTGGTAATCGATGACCATCCGGCCAACCTGCAACTGATGGCGCAACAGCTTGCCTACCTGGGCCTGGAACACGCCAGCGCCCGCGACGGCAGAGAAGGCCTGGCCACCTGGCAGGCCGGTGAATTCGATGTGCTGGTGCTCGACTGCAACATGCCGCACATGAGCGGTTACCAACTGGCAACCGCCGTGCGTACCGAAGAACGGCATGGCAAGCGGCAACGTTGCACCATCCTTGGCTACACCGCAAATGCCCAGCCAGAGGTGCGCCGCAAGTGCCTGAGTGCCGGGATGGACGACTGCCTACTCAAGCCGATCAGCCTGGGTACACTCAGTCAACGTCTGGCTGGCATTGTCCCGCGACACCGGCAAATGCCCCGGCGCAAGCTGTACCACCTGGACGGCCTGGCCGCAGTCGTCGGGCCTGACCCCGCCGACCGCCAACGCTTCCTGCAGGCCTTGCAGCAAAGCCTGCAAGCCGACTTCGCCAGCCTGATGGCACTGCACCCGGAGCATGACAGCGATGCCATTGCCGAGCAGGCCCACAAAGTGCTCAGCGCCGCACGCATGCTGGAAGCCCCCGCACTGATGGCAGCCTGCGAAGCCCTGGAAACCAGCAGCTTGCCCCCAGCCCAGGTACGCTTGCGGCGTCAGGCACTGGCGCGGCACATGTGCCGTGTTGAGCGGGCCTTGGCCAAGGAACTGGCTACCGGCACATGCACACAGTCAGGCAGCAAGGCGTGTTAACTGGTAGACTGCGCGGCGTTATTACCTAAGAGGATTGTTTCATGGCCACAAACCGCTCCCGTCGTCTGCGCAAGAAGCTGTGTGTCGACGAGTTTCAGGAATTGGGCTTCGAGCTGAACCTGGAATTCAAGGAAGATCTGGATGACCAGGCAATCGATGCTTTCCTCGATGCGTTCCTGGAAGATGCCATGGACGCCAACGGCCTGGACTATGTAGGCGGTGACGATTACGGCCTGGTGTGCTCGGTCAAGCGCGGCTCGGTCAGCGAAGAACAACGTGCTGCCGTTGAAGCCTGGCTCAAGGGCCGCAGCGAACTGACAAAAATCGAAGTCAGCCCGCTGCTGGACGCCTGGTACCCGGAAAAGCCGATCAACAAGGCAGAGTAATACCGGCCCGGTTTGATCGCTGAAAGGCTGCCCTTGCGGGTGGCCTTTTTTATTGGCGGTGCTTTTCCGTCGAACGTGGCGCATCGTCGCTACGCTTGGGGCATAATGCGTACTCTTTCGTCCTGGGGCCACCATCTCGTACAGCCCCAATGCCCTTTTCCCTCGCTGCAGGGTATTTTTTGATTATGATCAAAACGCTTCGTCCCTTCGTTCTTGCCGGCCTGCTGCTGCCACTTGCCTTGCCCAGCCACGCCGCCACTGTCAATACCACCCTGCCGGCCAAAGTGCAGCAGGCCCTCAAGGCCAACAAGCTGCAGGACACAGCGTTGTCGCTGGTGATGCTGCCGCTGGACGGCCCCGGCACGCCGACCGTGTTCAATGCCGATGTTTCGGTTAACCCGGCCTCGACCATGAAACTGGTCACCACCTACGCTGCCCTCGAACTGCTCGGCCCGACCTTCCAGTGGAAGACCGAGTTCTACACCGACGGCACCCTGAGCAACGGTGTGCTCAATGGCAACCTGTACCTCAAAGGTGGTGGCGACCCGAAACTGAACATGGAAAAGCTCTGGCTGCTGATGCGTGACCTGCGTGCCAACGGCGTGCGCACCATCACCGGCGATCTTGTGCTGGACCGCAGTCACTTCGTACAGCCCAACCTGCCCCAGTTCAACGATGACGGCGGCGATGTAAACAAGCCGTTCCTGGTCAAGCCCGACTCGCTGCTGGTCAACCTCAAGGCCCTGCGCTTCGTGGCCCGCAACGATGGCGGCAAGGTCACCATCGCGGTCGAGCCACCGATTGCCAGCATTCGCATCGACAACCAGGTCAAGGCCGTGGCCTCCAAGCAGTGCACAGGCGACGTGCGCTACAACCCGGTGCCTCAGGCCGATGGCATTAGCGTAACCGTCAGCGGTCAGCTGGGCGACGGCTGCAACTCGCAAACCTACCTGTCGCTGCTCGACCACCCGACTTACGCCGCCGGTGCTGTGCGCGCCATCTGGAACGAACTGGGTGGCAGCATCCAGGGTGGCGACCGCATCGAGAACGTACCCAAGAGTGCTCGCCTGCTGGCCCGCGCCTTCTCGCCAGACCTGGTTGAAGTGATCCGCGACATCAACAAGTACAGCAACAACACCATGGCACAGCAGCTGTTCCTGAGCCTGGGTGCGCAGTTCCGCACCGATGCCGATGGTGACGACGCCCGTGCCGCGCAGCGTGTAGTGCGCCAGTGGCTGGCAAAGAAAGGCATCACTGCACCGCACCTGGTGATGGAAAACGGCTCTGGCCTGTCGCGTGCCGAGCGGGTCAGCACCCGCGAAATGGCCGAGATGCTGCAGGCCGCCTGGAAGAGCCCCTACGCAGCCGAGTTCATGAGTTCGATGCCGCTGGTGGGCATGGACGGCACCATGCGCAAGCGCCTGAAGCGCACGGCCATGGCCGGTGAGGGGCACATCAAGACCGGCACACTGAACACCGTGCGGGCAATTGCCGGTTTCAGCCGTGACAGCAATGGCCATACCTGGGCGGTGGCGGCAATCCTCAACGACCCGAAACCGTGGGGCGCTTCGCAGGTACTCGACCAGGTGCTGCTGGACCTGTATCGCCAGCCGAAGCTGGCCGGTAGCACAGCGGCCAACTGACACGTTTGTCAGTACCGGCCCTTTCGCGGCTAAAGCCGCTCCCACAGGTACCGCGTTAACTCGAAGCCAGCGCAATCCCTGTGGGAGCGGGCATGCCCGCGAACACCGGCAAAGCCGGTGCCATCCACTGCGTCGCCTGTTTCGCGGGCATGCTGATCTGGTCAAGTAATTTTGGACACCGATTAAGGTTTATGCCGCCGCTTTGAGCTTTTCCTCCATGGCTACCGGTGTTTCATAGCCGTTGTAGC
>NZ_JBIVXJ010000017.1:0-128669 GCF_044769185.1 Pseudomonas sp. NPDC090592 | reverse complement strand
CGCCGATGTTGCCCGGGTTGGCACGGGTGTAGCCCTCGGCCATGTGCGAGGCACCTTCGACGTGACGAGCGAGGACGTGATCGATGCCACCGACTTTCTTCAGGGCCGAGTACAACGGGTTGATGGCAGCCCCCGGGATGCCGAACGCGGTATCTACACCTTCACGGCGCATGACCAGAACGGCTGCATCGATTGCTCTCATTTTGCTCATGGTTTGTGCCTCATCGATTTTGTAATTGTATACAACTTGCGTTGCGACAGAGTGTATTCACGGCTGGCGGCTCAGGTCAATGGGTTTTCATCGGGTGGGCCAGCTTTCGTCAAAGCAGCCGTGAAAACGGCTATTTGCGCCATCGCATACGATCGTTTCAAAATATTGTATACAAAAATACATCTCGTTGTGTTCTATTTGATCTATCGGTTTTCAACTGCCCTCAGGGCTTCTCACAACAAGAAGAGGACCTTTCCATGAACGTTTTGAACCTGAATGTTGCTGTCAGCCTGGTGAATGCCGCGCTGGCGGCGGGCCGCAAGATCAATGCTGCGCCACTGACGGTGGCAGTGCTGGATGCTGGCGGGCACTTGCTGGCGCTGCAGCGTGAGGATGGCGCCAGCCTGATCCGGCCTGAGGTGGCCACGGGTAAGGCCTGGGGTGCGATAGCCCTGGGCAAGGGCTCGCGCTTGCTGGCGCTGGATGCTCAGCAGCGGCCGGCGTTTTTTGCTGCGCTGAACGGGTTGGGTGAGCGGCCGGTGGTGCCGGCACCCGGTGGTGTGCTGATTCGTGATCAGGCTGGCAAGGTGCTGGGAGCGGTGGGGATCAGCGGGGATACGTCGGATATTGACGAGCAGTGTGCGATCAGTGCGATCGAGGAGGTGGGCTTGCGGGCGGATGCCGGGGTAGCGGCCTAAGTCTTTATTGCCTGTTCTGGCCTATTCGCGGGCACGCCCGCTCCCACAGGGACCTCAAAGTATCTGGAATTGAGGCAATCCTGTGGGAGCGGGCGTGCCCGCGAATGGCCCTCAAAGGTGGTTCAGGCTACCTCGGGCTCACAGCCCTTGAGCACCATGCGAATAATGGTCTCCGCCGCCGCGTCGTAATCGCTGTCGGCCAGCTTGGCTTTGCCGGTCACCGCAGAAATCTGCCAGTCGAAATCCGCATAAGTCTGTGTCGCCGCCCAGATGCTGAACATCAGGTGGTGCGCATCCACATGGGCGATCTGCCCGCGGTCGATCCAGCGCTGGATGCACTCGATGTTGTGCCGGGCCTGCTCGTTCAGCTGCTCCACCTGGTTTGGCGACAGGTGCGGGGCGCCGTGCATGATTTCGCTGGCGAACACCTTGGAGGCATGCGGCAGGTCACGCGAAATGCGGATCTTCGAGCGAATGTACGCGCTCAGCACTTCTTTCGGGTCGCCGTCGGCATTGAACGGCGTAGAGGCCTGCATGATCGGCGCGATGATGCTTTCCAGGACCTCGCGGTAGAGGTTGTCCTTGGACTTGAAGTAGTAATACACGTTCGGCTTGGGCAGGCCGGCCTTGGCCGCGATATCGCTGGTCTTGGTGGCGGCGAAGCCCTTGTCTGCGAATTCCTCGCTGGCCGCGCGCAGGATCAGTTCCTTGTTGCGCTCGCGAATGGTGCTCATGGTCAGGGATCTTCCTCGTGTCTGGCCACCTCTAAGAGGGATCGGGCATGGTAGCACCGGGCTCGACGGGCGCTCAAGGCAGCGGCTTTGGGCTAGAATCCGTGGCACATACACATCTGGATACAGGCAAACATGGCAGGAAGCAGTCTACTGGTACTGATCGACGACATCGCCACGCTGCTGGATGACGTCTCGCTGATGACCAAGGTCGCCGCAAAAAAAACCGCAGGCGTGCTGGGTGACGACCTTGCACTGAATGCGCAGCAGGTGACCGGCGTGCGTGCCGACCGTGAGCTGCCGGTGGTGTGGGCGGTGGCCAAGGGGTCGATGCTGAACAAGGCCATCCTGGTGCCGGCGGCGCTGCTGATCAGTGCGTTCATCCCCTGGGCGGTGACGCCGCTGCTGATGCTGGGCGGTGCGTACCTGTGCTTCGAAGGCTTCGAGAAGCTGGCGCACAAGTTCCTGCACAGCAAGGACGAGGACGACGCCGCGCATGAAGCGCGCAAGGAGGCCGTGGCGGATGCCAATGTCGACCTGGTGGCGTTTGAGAAAGCCAAGATCAAGGGGGCGGTGCGTACCGACTTCATCCTGTCGGCGGAAATCATCGCCATTACCCTGGGGACCGTGGCTGATGCGCCGCTTACCCAGCAGATCATCGTGCTGTCCGGCATTGCCATTGTCATGACCATCGGTGTTTACGGGCTGGTGGGCGGTATCGTCAAGCTGGACGACTTGGGGCTGTGGATGACCCAGAAGGCTTCGCGGCTTGCCCAGGCGGTGGGTAACGGTATCCTGCGGGCGGCGCCGTACATGATGAAGAGCCTGTCGGTGATTGGCACCGCGGCGATGTTTTTGGTGGGTGGCGGGATATTGGTGCACGGCATCGCGCCGCTGCATCACGCCATCGAGGCGTTCAGTGAAGGCCGTGGTGGTGCATTGACCGGTGCGCTGCTCAACGGCGTGGCCGGGGTGGTGGCCGGGGCCGTGGTGCTGGCGGTGGTGGCGGTTGCCGGAAAGTTGTGGCGGGCGGTTCGGCCGGCCAGTTAGTTCGCATGGCCGGGGCGCTGCCCCGGTTCGCGGGCACGCCCGCTCCCACAGGTACAGTGTCTGCCTTGGGCCGAGCGCGGACCCTGTGGGAGCGGGCGTGCCCGCGAATGGGCCACAGCGCGGCCCCGAGGACTCAGGTCAGAAGTGCACCTTGACCAGGAAGCTCATGGTGTTCTGGTCAGTGGTGAACGCATCGCTATCCTTGATGCCGTACTTGTTCTTCCAGTAGTCGTACTCCACACCCACATACAACTGCTTCTCACCCAGGTGCAGGGCCTTACCCAGGTCATACTTGACCTGCGGGTTGAAGTGCAGGTTGGCCTGGTAGGTGCCACGGCGGTTCTCGTCGTTGTCCACCACCCAGTCCATGAAGCCGTCGATCAGCACGTCGGAATCGCCGACCGGAATGGTGTACGACCATACCGGGGTGATCTGCCACACGTTGTCGCCGGCACGGCTGCCGTCGGTGGTGCGGTTGTAGAAGTTCAGCTGGAAGTAGTCGAAGCCCGGGATGGCCAGGTCGAAGCCGGGGCCGATCAGGTACGACTCGGTGTCACCCTCGCCAAACTCGTAGGTCATGGCCAGCAGCACGTCCTTGACCGGGCCGAACTCCAGCTTCTGGTCGAAGATCTTGTTGAACGACAGGCGCGGGCTGATTTCACCGTAGTAGGTGTTCGGGCCGTTACCGGCATCTTTCTGCCCCTGGTAGAAGATCTTGTCGACGAAGATGAAGTTGTCGCCGTACTTCCAGCCATCGGCGTGCTCGAAGGTAACGGTTTGCTGGATCGCCGGGTTGACCTTGAAGTTCTTGCCCCACAGGTAGGTCAGGCTGTTGTTCTGCCATTGCAGCAGGTCGCCGCCGAAGGTGGTGCCGCAGGCCAGCAGGCCGCCGGCGAGGATCAGGCTGTTGATGGTACGCATTGCGAGTGTCGCTCCCTTGATTGATCTGTTGTCAGCGCTCGGTGTTGGCGCTTTTTTTGTCTTGCGAGTCAGCTTTTTTCGATAGGCCACAGCTGTTTGGCAAGGGTTGGGCCAACTTTTCCGGGTTGGCAAAACCTTCCTGCTCGACTTCGTTCTGAACGGATGAAAAGGGTCTTTCAGGCTGGCAACACGTTGGCCAACCGCCCGTATTCATTGACTGAGCGGTCAGTAAACGCAGGCAGAATCCGTTCTGCCCTGATCGAGGGGGCGCGCAGATTACTGGCTTGCGCGCCGCGCCTCAAGTGCTCCGTCCTGGAGCGGGGTGATGCAAACTTGTGCGCTTGGTCAGTTTTCTAGAAATGCACTTTGACCAGGGCACTGGCGACGCTCTGGTTGCTGTCCAGGTTGCCGCGGCTGTCGATGCCGTACTTGTCCTTCCAGTAGCTGTATTCAAAGCCCACGTACAGCTGCTTGGCGCCCAGGTTCAGCGCCTTGCCCAGGTCGTATTTGACCTGCGGGTTGAAGTGCAGGTTGGCGTGGTAGGTGCCACGGCGGGTCTGGTCGTTGTCGGTGACCCAGTCCATGTAACCGTCGATCAGAATGTCAGATCGGCCCACCGGGATGGTGTACGACCAACCGGGGGTAATCTGCCAGACGTTGTCACCGGGGCGGCTGCCTTCGGTGTTGCGCACGTAGAAATTCAGGGTGAAGTAGTTGAAACCGGGGATGTCGAGGTCGAAGCCGGGGCCGATCAGGTAGGCCGCGTTGTCGCCTTCGCCGCGCTCGTAGGTCATGGCCAGGAGCACGTCCTTGACCGGGCCGAAGGCCAGTTTTTTATCGAAGATCTTGCCAAACGACAGGCGCGGGCTGAACTCGCCGTAATAGGTGGTCACGCCTTTGCCGGGGTCGGCCTTGCCGTTGTAGAAGATCTTGTCGACGAACATGAAGGTGTCGCCGTACTTCCATTTGTTGGCGTGCTCGAAGGTAATGGTCTGCTGGATATCAGGGTTGACCTTGAAGTCCTTGCCGTACAGGTAGGTCAGGCTTTCGCCATGCCATTGCAGCCATTCGCCTGCATGCGAGGGGAGGGTGGCCAGCAGGCTGCTGCCCAACAACAGGGACGTGGTGATGCGCTTCATGTTGTGATTCCCGGACTTATTGTTTTTGTTGGCGGTTTTTTTGGCGCGCAGGCGCCCCGGGCGGCCCTTTCCGGCGGGCCGACGGTATAGCGGTTACGGCTTATGTGAATGCGGGGCGGCAACGCGCCGCCCCGCTTGGCTCAATGCTGGTGACAGGCGTCGTTGTGCACCGCGCGGTCGGCACCCCCAAGGATGTTGAACAGCACGTTCAACACCAGGGCACTGACCGTGGCCATGGCGATACCACTGTGGGTGATGGGTTCCATCCACTGTGGCATCTGGGCAAAGAACTCCGGGCGCACCACGGGGATCAACCCGAAGCCGACGCTCACCGCCACCAGCAACTGGTTGCGGCGGTCGCCGATGTCCGCTTCCTGAAGGATCTTGATCCCGGTGGCGGTGACCATGCCGAACATGGCAATGGATGCGCCGCCCAGTACAGCCGGTGGAATCGAAGCAATCAGGAAGGCCGCCTTGGGCAGCAGGCTGAGCACAATCAGCAGTGCACCAGCCACGATGGTGACAAAGCGGCAGCGCACCCCGGTCATCTGCACCAGGCCGATGTTCTGGGCAAACGAGGAGTGGGTGAAGGTGTTGAAGAAGCCGGCGATGAACGACGCACCGGCATCGCACAACAGGCCGCGCCGCAGCATCCCTGGGGTAACTTCGCGATCGGTCACCTTGCCCAGGGCCAGGAACATGCCCGTGGACTCGACGAAGATGATCACCACCACCAGGCACATCGACAGGATCGGCGCCAGGCTGAAGGTTGGCATGCCGAAGTGCAGTGGGGTTACCACTTGCAGCCACGGCGCCTCGTTCAGGCCTGTCAGGTCGACCATGCCGATGGAGCCGGCCAGGATGTAGCCCAGGCCCATGCCCACCAGTACCGACACGTTGACCCAGAACCCGCGCATGAAGCGGTTGATCAACAGGATCACGGCCAGCACCAGGCTGGCCACCAGCAGGTAGATGGGCGCGCCGAAGTTTTCCGCCGCTTCGCCACCACCGGCCCAGTTGACCGCCACCGGGAACAGCGACAGGCCAATCGAGGTGATCACCGTACCTGTGACCAGCGGCGGGAAGAAGCGTACGACCTTGGACATGAACGGCGCGATCAGCATGCCGAAGAACCCGGCAGCGATGGTGGCGCCGAAGATCCCCTGCAGGCCTACGCCGGGCATGCCGGCCATGGCCACCATGCTGCCGACGGCAGCGAAACTGGCACCCATCATCACCGGCATGCGGATGCCCACCGGGCCGATACCGAACGACTGGATGATGGTGGCGACGCCAGCGACCAGCAGGTCGGCGTTGATCAGGAAAGCGACTTCTTCACGGGACAACCCGGCAGCCTGGCCGATGATGAGCGGCACGGCGATGGCGCCACCGTACATCAGCAGAACGTGTTGCAGGCCAACCAGGATCAGTTGGAACAGGGGCAAGGGTTCGCGCGGCGGCGCAATGGGGATGTACGCCTTGCGTGACTCGGACATGCAGCACCTCGAGTTTTGTTTTTATTCTCGGATCCAAGTGACAAGCTCCAAGCGGCAAGCTTCAAGAAAAAGCTTGGTACCCGCACTGGAGCCTGGCACTCGATGCTTGCTTCCTACTACGTACAGCTTGAAGCTTGCAGCTTGACGCTAGTGACTCGATCAGTTGACCTGGGCGCCTTTGGCGATCCAGTCACCGACCAGCTTGCGCTCTTCGGTGGTCATCTGGGTGATGTTGCCCAGCGGCATGATCTGGCTGGCGACCGCTTGCGCTTGAATACGCGCGGCCTGGGCCTGGATCTGCTGCGGGGTGTCGAACATCACGCCGGCAGGGGCGGCGCTGAACAGTGGGCTGGTCGGCTTGGACGAGTGGCACACGGTGCAGCGTTCCTGGATGACACTGTGGATCTTGTCAAAAGACTCGCCGCCGGCCTGGGCAGTTGCCGGGGCAGCTGCAGGTGCTTCGGCAGGCTTGGCAGCCTCTTCGGCACGCAACTCGGCAGCGGTCTTGCCACCGACCGCGGTAGCGGGCAGCGGCTGGTACTCGATCTTCGCTGCGGCTTGCTCCGGGCTTACAGCCATCGGTTTCGGGCCGGTGACGTAGGCCAGGCAGATCATCGCCAGGGCACCGACCGGCAGGGTCCAGGCGTACTTGTTGCTGTCGTGGCGGGTGTTGAAGTAGTGGCGGATCAGAACCGCGGCTACTGCGATACCGGCCAGGATCAGCCAGTTGTACTGGCTACCGTAGGTGCTCGGGAAATGGTTGCTGATCATGATGAACAGCACCGGCAGGGTGAAGTAGTTGTTGTGACGCGAGCGCAGCAGGCCCTTGGCCGGCAGCACCGGGTCAGGCGTCTGGTTGTTCTCGATCGCCGCCACCAGCTGGCGCTGGGCCGGCATGATGATGCGGAACACGTTGCCGACCATGATGGTGCCGATGATCGCACCAGTGTGCAGGTACGCACCACGGCCGCTGAACACCAGGCTGAAGCCCCAGCAGGCGGCAATGATCAGCACGAACAGTACACCGCCGAGCAGCGCTGGCTTCTTGCCCAGGGGCGAGTCGCACAGGAAGTCATAGATGAACCAGCCAGCGATCAGCGAACCGATACCGATAGCCACGCCTTCGGCACCGCTCAGGGTGCTGCCGGGGGCCAGCAGGTACAGGGCCGGGTTCCAGTAGAACACCACGCACAGCAGGGCGATACCGGACATCCAGGTGAAGTAGGCTTCCCATTTGAACCAGTGCAGGTTCTCGGGCATTTTCGGGGGTGCGAGCTTGTATTTCTCCAGGTGGTAGATACCACCGCCGTGAATTGCCCAGAGATCACCCGACAACCCATCGCGCGGGTTGCTTCGGTTCAGGTGGTTCTCCAGCCAGACGAAGTAGAACGATGCACCGATCCAGGCGACACCGGTGATCATGTGAACCCAGCGAATGCTCAGGTTCAGCCATTCGTGAAGGTGTGCTTCCACAGTATGTACCTCTGCCGGTCACCGTGACGATGACCGACCTTTTCTTATTGGTGGGGATTGAGGATCAGCATCTGTTCCTCGGTGAAGTAATGCTCATCGCAGTTGTTGCCAGAACCACTGCGATCAACCACCAGGAAGTCATCCCGCTTTTCGATCGTCAGCACCGGGTGGTGCCAGACGCCGCGATGGTAATTGATGCCCTGCC
Organism: Pseudomonas sp. NPDC090592; assembly: GCF_044769185.1. Classification (NCBI taxonomy): domain Bacteria; kingdom Pseudomonadati; phylum Pseudomonadota; class Gammaproteobacteria; order Pseudomonadales; family Pseudomonadaceae; genus Pseudomonas; species Pseudomonas sp. NPDC090592. The sequence continues at coordinate 120,745 of NZ_JBIVXJ010000017.1, read as the reverse complement.
TGCCATTACTGCGGAAGGCGCGGACCAAGCCTGATACAGGTGCATCGCCAACGGGCGCGACCACGATCAGAAAGGGGTTGCCGAGCAGCGGAATGAAAGCCTGGCTGCCCAGCGGATGGCGTTCCAGCATGCGTACGGTCAGCGGCATTTCCAGCGCGTCGGCGCGGAAGATGCTGATGATCGCCTTGTCTTCAGGCTCGGCGGTTTCGACCGTGGCGAGCTTGTGAAAGCGCATGGTCGAGCCGTTGTTGATCATGAAGTGGTCGCTGCCGTCGGTTTCGATCACGTCTCCGAATTGGGCGAAGGCTTCTTTGGTCAGGGGCTCGATCATCAGGGTGCGCATGCGGGTCTCTCTTATATGTTCGTTGTACTGAAATGGGTTCGGCTTTGCTTACAACTGCAGCAGGCGGAACAGGGCGATCAGGTTGATCTGCGCCAGGGCTTCCTTGAACTCGGCATCGACATCGTTGTGGATGCGCTTTTCGAAGGAGGCGAGGATCTGGTGCCGGTTGCTGCCCTTCACCGCCATGATGAACGGGAACTGGAACTTGGCCTTGTAGGCGTCGTTCAGCTCGGTGAAGCGGGCGAACTCTTCGGCGGTGCATTGGTGAATGCCGGCGCCAGCCTGTTCGTTGGTGCTCGATTCGGTCAGTTCACCCTGCACGGCGGCTTTGCCGGCCAGGTCCGGGTGAGCGTTGATCAGCGCCAGCTGGTCGGCGTGGTTGGCGCTGAGCAGGATGTCGCTCATGCGCTGGTGCAGCGCCTCGATCTCGTCCAGTTCGCCCAGTTGGCCCAGGTCATAGGCCTTTTCGGCCACCCACGGCGAGTGCTCGTAGATGTCGGCGAAGGCGTTGACGAAGGCGTCGCGGTCCAGGGCGGATGGCTTGAGGGTGTTGAAGGCGGTCATCAGGCGTTCTCTTTCTTGTACGGGTGGGTGGCGTGCCAGTGGCGGGCGATGTCTGCGCGACGGGCGAACCAGACCTGGTCATGGCTTTTTGCGTAATCGACGAAGCGCTTGAGTGCAGCCAGGCGTGCAGGGCGGCCGACCAGGCGGCAGTGCAGGCCGATGGAGAGCATTTTCGGCGCCTCGGCGCCTTCTTCGTAGAGCACGTCGAAAGCGTCCTTCAGGTACTGGAAGAACTGCTCGCCGCAGTTGAAGCCCTGTACCTGGGTGAAGCGCATGTCGTTGGTGTCCAGGGTGTACGGGATCACCAGGTGCGGCTTGCCGGTCGGGTTGTTCGGCTCCCAGTAGGGCAGGTCGTCGTCGTAGGTGTCGCTGTCATACAGGAAACCGCCTTCTTCCATGACCAGGCGGCGGGTGTTCGGGCCGGTGCGGCCGGTGTACCAGCCCACGGGGCGTTCGCCGGTGAGTTCGGTGAGGATGCGGATGGCTTCGAGCATGTGCTCGCGCTCCTGGGCCTCGTCCATGTTCTGGTAGTCGATCCAGCGGTAGCCGTGGCTGCAGATCTCGTGGCCGGCTTCGACCATGGCACGGATCACGTCAGGGTGGCGCTGGGCGGCCATGGCCACGGCGAACACGGTCAGTGGCACGCCGCTGTCCTTGAACAGCTTGAGCAGGCGCCACACGCCGGCACGGCTGCCGTATTCGTACAGCGACTCCATGCTCATGTTGCGCTGGCCCTGCAACGGCTGGGCAGCGACCATTTCGGAGAGGAAGGCTTCGGACTCTTTGTCACCGTGCAGGATGTTGCGCTCGCCACCTTCCTCGTAGTTGAGGACGAAAGACAGCGCGATGCGAGCGTTGCCCGGCCATTGCGGGTGAGGAGGGTTGTTGCCGTAACCGATCAGGTCGCGAGGGTAGTCAGCGCTCACTGCAGTCTTCCTTCTTGTGCGTTAGTGCGGGTGGTGGGCGGGCCGCGTCGGTATGTCGCACCACCGGATGGGCTGATTGTATACAACTTCTGAAATCTTTTGTAAGCCTGTTTTTCCGCATTTCTACCTTTTTGTCGCTTCGCGGCGACCGGAAAATACAGTGCAAGAAACCTGCCTGATTGGTCAGCTAATGAGATTGGGGTCGTTACATTGCCTGTATTTGCGACCGATGGGTCGTTTGCGGGCAAGAAACATCGGGTGCGACGGATGGGTACAAAAAATTGTGTACAATTTTGCGATGAAATGTCTTAATGGCGTCATTCCCGCCTGCCGCAGGCCCTGCTTGGGTGCGCTGGCTGAGTATTTCCTGCCCACAGATTGAACAAGAGGCGACACGCAATGGGACGTTTGACCACACACGTACTGGATGCCGCGCATGGCTGCCCGGGCAGCTCGATCAAGGTTGAGTTGTACCGTGTCGAAGGCCAGCAGCTGGAGCTGGTGAACACCGCCCTGACCAACAGCGATGGCCGCGTCGATGCGCCGTTGCTGCAGGGTGACGATTACCGCACTGGCGTTTACCAGCTGCAGTTCAGCGCTGGCGACTACTACCGCGCCCGTGGCGTGCAGTTGCCGGCCCAGGCGTTTCTGGATGTCGTGGTGCTGCGTTTTGGCATCGACGAGCAGCAGGAGCACTACCACGTGCCGCTGCTGATCTCGCCGTACAGCTATTCGACCTATCGTGGAAGCTAGTTGGTCGCTAGAAGAATCTTCGTAGGTCCTTTGGCCCGCTCTCACACTGGCGGGCTTTTTTTCGTCTGCTGTTTTTGTATTTCCTGCACTGGCTTCTTCGCGGGCACGCCCGCTCCCACAGGTACGGCGCACAGCTCGAAGGCTGTGGTGATCCTGTGGGAGCGGGCGTGCCCGCGAAGAGGCCGTTACAGGATGAATGAATAAAGAAAGGGCGCCGAGGCGCCCTTGGTTGGTGCAGCGGGGGTCAGAGGAACACGAACTTGGCGATGAAAATCGCGCACAGCACCCACAGGCTGGCGGAGATTTCCTTGTATTTGCCGGTACCCGCCTTCAACGCCACATAACTGATGAAGCCCAGGGCAATTCCATCGGCGACCGAGAAGGTCAGCGGCATCATGATCACCGTGACGATCGCCGGAATGCTGTCGGTGGCTTCGTCCCAATGAATGTGCGCCATGCTGCCCATCATCAACATTGCCACGTAGATCAGCGCACCCGCCGTCGCATAGGCCGGAATCATCCCGGCCAGCGGGGCGAAGAACATCGCCGCGATGAACAGCAGGCCGACCACCACGGCAGTCAGGCCGGTACGGCCACCAGCGGCCACGCCGGCGGCACTTTCCACATAGCTGGTCACTGGCGGCACACCCACCACCGCACCGAACACGCTCGAAGCACTGTCAGCCTTCAACGCCTTCGACAGGTTCTCGATACGCCCGTCCGGCGCCACCAGGTTGGCCCGCTGCGCCACGCCCATCAGCGTGCCTGCAGTGTCGAACATGTGCACGAACAGGAACGCCAGCACAACGCTGATCATGCTGACGTTGAACACGCCGGCCACATCCATGGCCATCCAGGTCGGTGCCAGGCTCGGCGGCATCGACATCACCCCGCCAAATTTGACCAGCCCCAGGCCCCAGCCGGCCAGGGTAACGCCGATGATGCTGATCAGGATCGCGCCAAACACTCGCTTGTAGCTGAGGATGGCAATCAGCAGAAAGCACACCGCCGCCAGCAGTGGCCCTGGCTCATGCAGCGAGCCCAGCTTGATCAGGGTGGCGGGGCTGTCGACGATGATGCCTGCCGTTTTCAGGCCGATCAGCCCGAGAAACAATCCGACGCCGGCCCCCATGGCATGGCGCAGGCTGACCGGGATGCTGTTGAGCAACCACTCGCGCACTTTCGACAAGGTCAGGAACATGAACAGCACACCCGAGACGAACACCGCCCCCAGCGCTGTTTCCCAGTTGTAGCCCATGGTGCCGACCACGGTGTAGGTGAAGAACGCGTTAAGCCCCATGCCCGGTGCCAGGCCCACCGGCCAGTTGGCGTACAGCCCCATCAGCAGGCAACCCAGCGCGGCGGCAATGCAGGTGGCGACAAAGGCGGCACCATGGTCGATGCCGGCGTCGGCCATGATGTTGGGGTTGACGAAGATGATGTAGGCCATGGTGATGAAGGTGGTCACCCCGGCAATCAGTTCGGTTTTGACGGTGCTGCCGTGTTGCTTGAGTTTGAAAATCCGCTCCAGCCAGCTCGTTTCGAGCGGTGGGGCAAGATCCAGCGTAGGGGCTTCGGATTTGCGGCTTTCCACAGCGAGTACTCCTCAAGTCTTTCTTGTTGTTATGGAGCCATTCCTGAGCAATGCACTTGGCGGCTCCGTGAGGGAAGGCAGACGTCTGACCGTTTTGTTGACTCATGGGTCAAGAAGTTGCTCGGTGGATTATGCTTTTGTGTACAAAGAATGCAAATAATGTTTTATGTTTTGTGTGCGCAATGCGTCGTACAACGGCTATATAGGTAAAACGCCCCCTGCGGAATCGCCTCAGCCTGTGTACAATGGCGCCATACTTTCTCTTCGTGCCTCGAGAGCCCATGAACGAACAGCTGCAACCTCTGAAAAAACCTGCACGTGTCGGCAAGGCCGGCCGCAGCGGTACCCAGGACGACATCGTCTATGCGCACATTTTCGAGGCGATCCTCGAGCAGCGTCTGGCACCGGGCACCAAGTTGAGCGAGGAAGCGCTGGGCGAAATCTTTGGCGTCAGCCGCACCATCATCCGCCGCGCCCTGTCGCGCCTGGCCCACGAAAGCGTGGTGCTGCTGCGGCCGAACCGCGGCGCGGTAGTGGCCAGCCCGACGGTGGAAGAAGCGCGCCAGGTGTTCTTCTCGCGGCGCATGGTGGAGCGGGCCATTACCGAACTGGCCGTGCAGCACGCCACCCTGGAGCAGCTGAATGAGTTGCGGCAGATGGTGCGCGAGGAGCGCGACAGCTTCTCGCGTGGCGACCGTGGTGCCGGCATTCGTCTTTCCGGTGAATTTCACCTCAAGCTGGCCGAGGCAGCGGGCAATGCACCGTTGGTGAGCTTCCAGCGCAGCCTGGTGTCGCAGACGTCGCTGATCATTGCCCAGTACGAAACCGGCACCCGCTCGCACTGCTCGTATGACGAGCACATGCAGCTGATCGATGCCATCGAGGCGCGTGATGCCGAGCAGGCGGTAAGCCTGATGATGCACCACATGGACCACATCGACAGCAAGCTGAACCTGGACGAGGAAAGCGCCTCGGACGATCTGCATGCAGTGTTCTCGCATTTGCTGAAAAAACCCAAGGTTTCCGCCAAGGGTTGATCGTTTGCCAGAGTGATTGAGGGGGGCCGCTTTGCGCCCCATCGCAGGCAAGCCAGCTCCCACACCAACCGCGCTGACCTCAAGGCATGCGCAGTACCTGTGGGAGCTGGCTTGCCTGCGATGGGGCGCGAAGCGGCCCCAGCCATTTCTGGCCATTAACCAAAGGTCTGCTAAATTCTTGTGGGCAAACCTTCATCAAGCAGTTGGGCTTGCGCATCCATTGCGTTCCACTACTTGTTGAGGATAGGTCCATGACCATGTCTCTGGGTAAACGAATAGGTGCCGAGCTGATCGGCACCTTCTGGTTAGTGCTTGGCGGCTGTGGCAGTGCGGTACTGGCAGCCAGTTCTCCTGTAGGCATCGGCGTTCTCGGTGTCGCTTTCGCCTTCGGCCTCACGGTCCTGACCATGGCCTTCGCCATCGGCCATATCTCTGGCTGCCACCTCAACCCTGCCGTGTCGTTCGGGTTGGTGGTGGGCGGGCGCTTCCCGGCCAAAGAGCTGTTGCCCTACGTGATCGCACAAGTAATCGGTGCCATCCTGGCGGCGGGTGTGATCTACCTCATCGCCAGCGGCAAGGCCGGTTTCGAACTGTCTGCGGGATTGGCCTCGAACGGCTACGCCGACCATTCCCCCGGCGGTTACACGCTGGGGGCGGGCTTTATCAGTGAAGTGGTGATGACCGCCATGTTCCTGGTGGTGATCATGGGCGCCACGGACTCCCGTGCGCCGGCAGGCTTTGCGCCCATCGCCATAGGCCTGGCGCTGACGCTGATCCACCTGATCTCCATTCCGGTGACCAATACTTCGGTCAACCCCGCACGTAGCACGGGGCCGGCCTTGTTCGTCGGTGGCTGGGCGCTGCAACAGCTGTGGCTGTTCTGGGTGGCGCCGCTTATCGGGGCAGCAATCGGCGGCGCACTGTACCGGGGCCTTGCCAAAGAGCCTTAGCGCTGGTGCACGCAGCGCCCGGCAGCGTAGGTTTCACGCACGGTGCGGTCGTCGCCCAGGGTGGTGAGCACGAACAAGGTCTCTTCGATGCTGTTGGACTGCTGAATGCGGTAGTCCAGCAGCGGCGTGGCCTTGTAGTCCAGCACCACGAAGTCGGCATCGTTGCCGGGGCGCAGGCTGCCGATGCGGTCGTCCAGGCGCAGCGCACGGGCACCGCCCAGGGTCGCCAGGTACAGTGACTTGTACGGGTGCAGGCGCGCGCCTTGCAGCTGCATCACCTTGTACGCTTCGTTCAGGGTGTTGAGCAGCGAGAAACTGGTACCGGCGCCAACGTCGGTGCCCAGGCCCACATTGACCTTGAAACGCTCGGCTTGCGGCAGGTTGAACAGGCCGCTGCCGAGGAACAGGTTGGAGGTAGGGCAGAAGGCCACGGCCGAGCCGGTTTCAGCCAGGCGCTGGCATTCTTCGTCGCACAGGTGCACGCCGTGGGCGAACACCGAGCGTTCGCCCAGCAGCTCGAAGTGGTCGTAGACGTCCAGGTAGCCCTTCTGTTCGGGGAACAGCGACTTGACCCAGTCGATTTCCTTGAGGTTTTCCGACAGGTGCGTGTGCATGTACACGCCTGGGTGTTCCTTGAGCAGTTGCCCGGCCAGGGTCAATTGCTCCGGTGTGCTGGTTGGCGCAAAGCGTGGGGTGACCGCATAGTGCAGGCGGCCCTTGCCGTGCCAGCGCTCGATCAGCGCCTTGCTTTCGGCATAGCCGGATTCGGCGGTGTCGGTGAGGTAGTCCGGGGCGTTGCGGTCCATCATCACCTTGCCGGCGATCAGGCGCAGGTCCAGGCGCTCGGCTTCTTCGAACAGGGCATTGACCGATTCCGGGTGCACGCTGCCGAACACCAGCGCGGTGGTGGTGCCGTTGCGCAGCAGTTCCTTGAGGAAGATCTTCGCCACCTGGTCGGCGTGATCCTTGTCGGCGAACTGCTTCTCGCACGGGAAGGTGTAGGTGTTCAGCCAGTCCAGCAATTGTTCGCCGTAGGAGCCGATCATGCCGGTTTGCGGGAAATGGATATGGGTGTCGATAAAGCCCGGGGTGATCAGCGCGTCCTGGTAGTGCTCCACCGGGATGTCGGCGTCCAGTGTCGGCAGCAGGTCGCCGGCATGGCCAATGGCGCTGATGCGGCCATCGTCGACTACCAGCAGGCCGTCTTCAAAGTACTCATGGGATGCCTCCAGGCCCACCTCGGCCGGGTCGGCGATGCTGTGCAGGATGGCGGCACGGTAAGCTTTGCGGGTAACGGTCATAACACACTCGTCAAATGGCTTGGCTGCGCCGGGAGGGCGGCAGCAACTGGGCAATGGGGCCGGCATTGGCGCCAGCGTCGTGCTGGCCGAAGCAGGCGTTGTAGGTGGCGATGATTTCGCCGGCGATGGACACGGCGATTTCGATGGGCAGCTTGCCCTTTACCTCTGGCAGGCCCATCGGGCAGCGCATGCGTGCCAGCACGGCATCGTCGTAGCCGCGCTCGCGCAGGCGGTGCTCGAACTTGACCCGTTTGGTTTTCGAGCCGATCAGGCCGAACCAGGTGAAGTCGTTGCGCTTGAGAATGGCGGCGGTCAGTTCCAGGTCGAGCTGGTGGTTGTGGGTCATGACGATGCAGTAGCAGCCCGGCGGCAGCTCGGCGACTTCGTCGACCGGTTCCTCGCTGACGACCTTGGTCACCCCGTTGGGGATGAGTTCGGGGAATTCCTGTTCACGCGAGTCGATCCAGCGTACCCGGCAGGGCAGCGCGGCGAGCAAGGGTACCAGAGCACGGCCGACATGGCCCGCGCCGAACACGGCGATCTGCGCCTGTACGGCGGCCATCGGTTCGAACAACAGGACGGTGACGCCGCCGCAGCACTGGCCCAGGCTGGCGCCAAGGCTGAAACGCTCCAGGTGCGGTGTGGTGCGCTGCTCTTCGAGCATTTGCCGGGCGATGTGCAGGGCCTTGTATTCCAGGTGGCCGCCGCCGATGGTGTCGAACAGGGCGCTGGCGCTGACGACCATTTTCGAGCCGGCGTTACGCGGGGTCGAGCCGCGCTCTTCGATGATGGTCACCAGTACGCAGGCTTCGCCACGGGACTGGTGTTCGGCGAGGGCGTTGATCCATTGGTGCATGATGCAACCTCTCTATGTTGCGCCGCAGATCCTGTGGGAGCGGGCGTGCCCGCGAAGAGGGCAGTTAAGCCACCATCGCATTCGCGGGCATGCCCGCTCCCACAGGGCTCCTCACTGTCAGTGGGTGACGGTTTCCAGTTCCTGTTCAGTCGGCTGCGAGTGGGCCACCGCCTTGCGCATCTGCTCGCAGCCCCACAGCACCCGCTCCGGTGTTGCCGGTGCGTCAATGTTCGGCTGCACCCGGTAATCGGCAATGCTCGCCACGGCGTCCTTGATCGCACACCAGGCGGCGATGCCGAGCATGAACGGTGGCTCGCCCACCGCCTTGGAGTGGAACACCGTGTCTTCCGGGTTCTTGCGGTTTTCCACCAGCTTCACCCGCAAATCCAGCGGCATGTCGGCTACCGCCGGGATCTTGTAGCTGGCCGGGCCATTGGTCATCAGCTTGCCCTTGGCGTTCCACACCAACTCTTCGGTGGTCAGCCAGCCCATGCCCTGGATGAAACCGCCTTCCACCTGGCCGATGTCGATGGCCGGGTTCAGCGAATCGCCCACATCGTGCAGGATGTCGGCGCGCAGCATCTTGTATTCGCCGGTCAGGGTATCGACGATCACTTCCACGCAGGCGGCGCCAAAGGCGAAGTAGTAGAACGGCCGGCCACGTGCCTGGCTGCGGTCGTAGTAGATTTTTGGCGTGCGGTAGAAACCGGTGCTGGACAGCGACACCTGGGCGAAGTAGGCCAGCTGCACCAGCTGCTCGAAGCTGACGATCTGGTCGCGCACGCGCACATGGCCATTGCGGAACTCGACGTCTTCCTCGGTGACGTTGTAGTGCCGTGCGGCGAACTCGGTCAGGCGCTTCTTGAGGATTTCAGCGGCGTTCTGCGCTGCCTTGCCGTTCAGGTCGGCGCCGCTGGAAGCAGCGGTCGGCGAAGTGTTGGGCACCTTGTCGGTGTTGGTGGCGGTGATCTGGATACGGCTGAAATCGACCTGGAACACCTCGGCCACCACCTGCGCCACCTTGGTATTCAGGCCCTGGCCCATCTCGGTGCCGCCGTGGTTCAGGTGGATGCTGCCGTCGGTATAAATGTGGATCAGCGCACCGGCCTGGTTGAGGAAGGTGGCGGTGAACGAGATGCCGAACTTGACCGGCGTCAGCGCCAGGCCCTTTTTCAGTACCGGGCTGTTGGCATTGAAGCGGCGGATCGACTCACGGCGCTCGGCATAGTCGCTGCTGGCTTCCAGGTCGGCGGTCATTTCTTCGAGCATGTTGTGCTCGACGGTCTGGTAGTAGTGGGTGACGTTGCGCTCGGTCTTGCCGTAGTAGTTGGCCTTGCGCACGGCGAGCGGGTCGCGGCCCAGGTGACGGGCGATATGGTCCATCACCTGCTCGATGGCAACCATGCCCTGCGGGCCGCCAAAGCCGCGGTAAGCCGTGTTGGAGGCGGTGTTGGTCTTGCAGCGGTGGCCGTGCACGGTGGCATCGCCCAGGTAGTAGGCGTTGTCGGAGTGGAACATGGCGCGGTCGACGATCGAGCCGGACAGGTCGGGGGAGTAGCCGCAATTGCCGGCCAGGTCGAAGTTGATGCCGTGCAGGCGACCGTTGTCGTCAAAGCCCACGTCGTACTCGACGTAGAACGGGTGCCGCTTGCCGGTCATGGTCATGTCTTCGACCCGCGGCAGGCGCATCTTGGTCGGTTGGCCAGTCAGGCGTGCCACCACTGCGCACAGGCATGCCGGGCTGGCGGCCTGGGTTTCCTTGCCGCCAAAACCGCCACCCATGCGGCGCATGTCCAGCACCACCTTGTTCATCGGCACGTCGAGCACTTCGGCGACCAGTTTCTGCACTTCGGTAGGGTTCTGCGTAGAGCAGTAGACGATCATGCCGCCGTCTTCGGTGGGCATCACCGAGGAAATCTGCGTTTCCAGGTAGAAGTGTTCCTGGCCGCCGATGTGCAGGGTGCCTTGAATACGGTGCGGGGCACTCGCCAGGGCAGTCGCGCTATCACCGCGCTGGTGGGTGTGGCTATCGAGCACGAAGTGTTTCTTGCGCAACGCATCGACTACATCCAGCACCGGTTCCAGGTCTTCATATTCCACGATGGCGGCCATGGCCGCACGGCGGGCGGTTTCCAGGTCGCGGGCCGCGACGGCAAGCACCGGCTGGCCAAAGAACTCGACCTTGTCGATAGCCAGCAGTGGGTCACCAGCCACCACCGGGCCGATGTCTTTCAGGCCGGGGATGTCTTCATGGGTGATGGCGATGCGCACACCCTCGAAGGCATAGCAGGGCGTGGTGTCGATGCGCAGGATGCGCGCATGGGCGCGGTCGGCGGTGCGCGCATACACGTGCAACTGGTTGGGGAACTCCAGGCGGTCGTCAATGTACTGCGCCTCGCCGGATACATGCTTGTCGGCGCTGTCGTGCTTGACGCTGCGGCCAACCCCGGTGGTCAGGCCCTGGCTGAACAGTTCGGCCATCTCGGCCTGGCTTTTGGCTACGTGATGGTTAGACATAAGCGGTCACCCGGGTTTCGATGTACGGCGTTTGCTGTTCGATGAAGTATTTGCGCAGCAGGTTCTGCGCGGTCAGCAGGCGGTATTCCTTGCTGGCGCGGAAGTCGCTGAGCGGGGTGAAATCTTCGGCCAGGGCCTGGCAGGCGCGCTCGATGGCAGCCTGGTTCCACGGCTTGCCGCGCAGCGCGGCTTCACAGGCGCGGGCGCGTTTGGGGATGGCCGCCATGCCGCCGAAAGCAATGCGCACACCGCTGACCACGCCGTCTTCGATGCTCAGGTTGAACGCCGCACACACAGCGGAAATGTCGTCGTCCAGGCGCTTGGACACCTTGTAGGCGCGGAACGCCCAGTCGCGGGTAGCGCGCGGCACGATGATCTTTTCGATGAACTCGCTGTCCTGGCGGGCAGTGATGCGGTAGTCGATGAAGTAGTCCTCCAGCGCCAGGGTGCGCTGGCGTTCGCCCTGGCGCAGGACTATTTGTGCGTCCAGGGCAATCAGCAGGGGCGGCGAGTCACCGATCGGCGAAGCGTTGCCGATGTTCCCGCCCAGGGTGCCCTGGTTGCGGATCTGCAGCGAGGCAAAGCGGTGCAGCAGGTCGCCGAAGTCCGGGTATTCCTCGTGAAGTGCTCCATAGCAGTCGGTGAGCGGGGTGGCAGCGCCGATTTCCAGGTGGCTGGCGGTTTTCTCGATGCGCTTGAGTTCGGCCACGTGGCCGACATAGATCATCACCGGCAGGGTCTTGTGGAACTGGGTGACTTCCAGGGCCAGGTCGGTGCCACCGGCCAACAGGCGGGCTTCGGGGTGCGAGCTGTACAGGTCGGCCAGGTCAGCCACCGTCAGCGGCACCAGGCAGCGTTTGTCGCCGCTGTTCAGCTCGCCGGTCTGGGTTGGGGCGATGGCCTTGAGGCGGCTGATGGTTTGCGCTTGCTGGTCATCGAACTGGTCGCGGCAGGGCTGGCGGCAGCTTTGCTCGGCAGCGTCCAGGATCGGCCGGTAGCCCGTGCAGCGGCACAGGTTGCCGGCCAGGGCTTCCTGGGCCTGGTGCAGGTCGGGGCCGCTGCTGTTCTTTTGCAGGGCGAACAGCGACATCACGAAACCGGGGGTGCAGAAGCCGCATTGCGAGCCGTGGCAATCGGCCATGGCCTGTTGCACGCTGTGCAGCTGGCCTTGGTGCTTGAGGCCTTCGACACTGATCAGTTGCTTGCCGTGCAGCGACGAGACAAACGTCAGGCATGAGTTGAGGCTGCGATAACGCAGGCTGTCGTTGCCCTGTTCGTCCTGGGTCAGTTCGCCGACCACCACGGTGCAGGCGCCGCAGTCACCACTGGCGCAGCCCTCCTTGGTGCCGGGTTTGCCCAGGTGCTCGCGCAGGTACTGCAGCACCGTCATGTTCGGGTCCAGGGCGTGCTCACTACGCAGCTCCTGGTTGACAAGAAACTGAATCACGGGGATAGCCTCGCAATGGTTTTATTGTTGTTGGGCGGACTCTAAGCAAGACCTGTCTGGCAGGTCAATATTTTTCTGACTCAAAGGTCAAGAAAATGCTCATGTCCATTCCCGGCCGAACACATTGCCCATATTCCAAGCATAGATCGCGCCGGGCGCGGGGCTGTCTGACGGGTCAAATAAACCGGCTTGCCCCTCTGCGCGATGACCGGCCAAGTACGCTACAATCCGCCCCTTGTGCCCAGTTCAATGATTTTGAAGGAAAACCATGACGTTCAAGGCCCCGGACAGCCTCTCCGAGCAGATTGCCGATTACCTGGCCGAACGCATCATCCGCGGCGAGCTGGCGCCAGGCGAGCGTATCCAGGAGCAGAAGGTCACCCAGGCGCTCAATGTCAGCCGCGGCTCGGTGCGCGAAGCGTTGCTCATCCTCGAGCGCCGCCACCTGGTGGCAATCCTGCCGCGCCGGGGCGCCCACGTAACCGAACTGGATGAGCGCAGCGTGCGCAGCCTGTGTTCATTGATGGGCGAGTTCTACATCCTGCTGGGTAACGCGGTTGCGCAAAAATGGCGCACCGAAGCCGACCTGCGCCCGTTCCTGGAGATCCAGCAGCGCTTGCAGCGCGCCCATGACCAGCTGGATATCAAGGCCTTCGTCGCCGACAGCTTTGCGGTAATGCGGGCGGCCTACCCGTTTGCCGACAACCCGTTCCTGCAGGAAACCGTGGAAAACCTGCAACCGGCCATGAGCCGCGCCTACTACCTGTCGCTGGACCAGCGCCAGGCCAACATGATCGACTACCTCGACCTTTTCGCCCGCTTGCTCGAAGCCGTGGTCGCCCGCGATTTGCCGCGCATCCGCGAGGTGCTTACCGCCTACGGCCAGCGCAGCTGCGAACTGGTGCTGGCGGCGCTGGCCCGAGGCTGACCGATGCGCCTGAAGTGCATTCGCCTGGCCGGGTTCAAGTCGTTCGTCGACCCCACCACGGTCAACTTCCCCAGCAACATGGCGGCCGTTGTCGGTCCCAACGGCTGTGGCAAGTCCAACATCATCGACGCGGTGCGCTGGGTGATGGGCGAGAGTTCGGCGAAGAACCTGCGCGGCGAGTCGATGACCGACGTCATCTTCAACGGCTCCAGCGGCCGCAAGCCAGTCAGCCAGGCCAGCATCGAACTGGTGTTCGACAACAGCGAAACCACCCTGGTTGGCGAATATGCCGCCTACGCCGAGATCTCGATCCGCCGCAAGGTCACCCGCGACGGGCAGAACAGCTATTACCTCAACGGCACCAAGTGCCGCCGCCGCGACATTACCGATATCTTCCTCGGTACCGGGCTGGGGCCGCGCAGCTATTCGATCATCGAGCAGGGCATGATCTCCAAGCTGATTGAGGCCAAGCCCGAGGAACTGCGCAACTTCATCGAAGAAGCGGCGGGCATTTCCAAGTACAAGGAACGCCGCCGCGAAACCGAGAACCGCATCCGCCGCACCCAGGAAAACCTGGCCCGCCTGACCGACCTGCGCGAAGAGCTGGAACGCCAGCTGGAGCGCTTGCACCGCCAGGCCCAGGCGGCCGAGAAGTACCGTGAGTACAAGGCCCAGGAACGCCAGATGAAGGCGCGCCTGTCGGCCTTGCGCTGGCGTGATCTGGATGAGCGGGTGCGCCAGCGCGAGTCGGTGATTGGCGACCAGGATGTGTCCCATGAGGCGCTGGTGGCCGAGCAGCGCAATGCCGATGCCAGCATCGAGCGCCTGCGCGACGGCCATCACGAACTGTCCGAGCGCTTCAATCAGGTGCAGGGCCGCTTCTACTCGGTAGCCGGCGATATTGCCCGGGTCGAGCAGAGCATCCAGCACGGCCAGCAGCGCTTGCGCCAGTTGCAGGACGACTTCCGGGAAGCTGAGCGCACGCGCCAGGAAACCGAATCGCACCTGGGCCACGACCGCACCTTGCTGGCTACCCTTGGCGAAGAGCTGGCCATGCTCGAACCCGAGCAGGAAATGACCCTCGCCGCTGCCGAAGAAGCGGCTGCTGCCCTTGAAGAGGCCGAGTCGGGCATGCACGGCTGGCAGGAGCAGTGGGACAACTTCAACAGCCGCTCTGCCGAACCGCGCCGCCAGGCTGAAGTGCAGCAGGCGCGCCTGCAACAGCTGGAAGCCAGCCTGGAGCGTCTGGCCGAGCGTCAGCGCAAGCTGGGCGAGGAGCGTGAGCTGCTGGGTAGCGACCCACAGGATGCCGCCATGCTCGAACTGGCCGAGCAGCTGGCCAGCAGCGAAATGCTGCTGGAAGAACTGCAACTGTCCGAAGAGCAGGTGGTGGAGCGCCTGGAAGGAGTGCGCGAGCAGCTGCATCAGGCCACCCAGGCACAGCAGCAGGCGCAAGGTGACCTGCAGCGCCTGGGCGGTCGCCTGGCGTCTCTGGAAGCTTTGCAGCAGGCCGCCCTGGAGCCGGGTGCAGGTGCGGCTGACTGGCTGCAAGGCCAGGGCCTGGAGCAACAGCCGCGTCTGGCTGAAGGCTTGCGGGTGGAGCCGGGCTGGGAGCTGGCTGTGGAAACGGTGCTGGGTGCCGATCTGCAGGCCGTGCTGGTGGATGATTTCAACGGCCTCGATTTTGCCGCTCTCGAGCAGGGTGAATTGTGCTTGCTGGTGGCGGGCAGTGCCGGCACATCGTTGCCCGGCAGCCTGCTGGAGAAGGTCGAAGGCCGTGTTGACCTGGCACCTTGGCTGGGCCAGGTCAAACCTGTGGAAGACCTGGCCCAGGCCCTGGCGCAACGTGCATCGCTTGGCGAAGGGCAGAGCCTGGTCAGCCGCGATGGCTACTGGGTTGGCCAGCACTTCCTGCGGGTTTGCCGCGGTGGGGAAGCGCAAGGCGGTGTGCTGGCGCGCGGCCAGGAAATCGAGCGCCTGGGCCAGGAGCAACAGGCGCAGGAAGCGGCGCTGGAACAGCTGGAGCAACAGCTGCAGGCCCTGCGCGAGCAGCAGTTGGCCCAGGAAGAGCAGCGCGAACAGCTGCGCCGCCGCAGCCAGGAAGAAAACCGCCTGCACGGCGAGCTAAAGGCCAGCCTTTCGGCCAGTCGTGCTCGCGCCGAGCAGGTCGAGCTACGCCACCGACGTTTGCTCGAGGAGCTGGCCGAGCTGGAAGAGCAGCGCGCCCTGGAGCATGAGCAACTGGGTGAGTCACGGCTGATGTTGCAAGAGGCCCTGGAGCTTATGGCCCAGGACACCGAGCAGCGCGAGCAGTTGATGGCTCGCCGCGACACCCTGCGTGAAAGCCTCGACCGGGTGCGCCAGGATGCCCGTCAGCACAAGGACCACGCCCACCAGTTGGCCGTGCGCCTGGGCTCGCTGCGCGCCCAGCACGACTCTACCCGTCAGGCCCTGGAGCGCCTGGAGCAGCAGGCTGCGCGCCTGACCGAGCGCCAGGAGCAACTGAGCCTGAACCTGGAGGAGGGCGAGGCGCCGCAGGAAGAGCTGCGTCTGAAGCTCGAAGAGCTGCTGGAGCGGCGCATGAGTGTCGACGAGGAAATGCGCCTGGCCCGTCTGCACATGGACGAAGCCGACCGCGAACTGCGCGACGCCGAAAAGCGCCG
Source organism: Pseudomonas sp. NPDC090592 (assembly GCF_044769185.1). Taxonomy (NCBI): domain Bacteria; kingdom Pseudomonadati; phylum Pseudomonadota; class Gammaproteobacteria; order Pseudomonadales; family Pseudomonadaceae; genus Pseudomonas; species Pseudomonas sp. NPDC090592. The sequence continues at coordinate 104,866 of NZ_JBIVXJ010000017.1, read as the reverse complement.
CACCCAGGCCGAGCAGCAGGCGGCGTTGCTGCGCGGGCAGCTGGAGCAGCTACGGCTGGAGTGCCAGGGGCTGGATGTGCGGCGCAAGACCTTGCAGGAGCAGTTGCTGGCCGACGGCTACGACCTGCAAGGGGTGCTCGCCACCCTCGAGGCCGAGGCCAGCGAGCAGGGTACCGAACAAGAGCTGGAGCAGCTTGAAGCGCGTATCCAGCGCCTGGGTGCGATCAACCTGGCGGCCATCGAGGAATACGAACAGCAGTCCGAGCGCAAGCGCTACCTTGACGCCCAGGACGCCGACCTCGTCGAAGCGCTGGAGACGCTGGAAAACGTCATCCGCAAGATCGACAAGGAAACCCGCAATCGCTTCAAGGATACCTTTGATCAGATAAATGCCGGATTACAGGCACTTTTCCCAAAAGTTTTCGGTGGTGGCAGCGCTTATCTGGAACTGACGGGCGAAGATCTACTCGATACAGGGGTAACGATCATGGCGCGACCACCGGGCAAGAAGAACAGCACCATCCATCTGCTGTCCGGCGGCGAAAAGGCACTGACCGCGTTGGCGCTGGTGTTTGCCATCTTCAAGTTGAACCCCGCACCGTTCTGCATGCTCGACGAGGTCGATGCGCCGCTGGACGATGCCAACGTCGGGCGTTACGCCCGCCTGGTAAAGGAAATGAGTGAAACGGTGCAGTTCATCTACATCACCCATAACAAGATTGCCATGGAGATGGCGGACCAATTGATGGGGGTGACCATGCATGAACCGGGTTGTTCACGTCTTGTTGCAGTTGATGTGGAGGCGGCCATGGCCATGGTCGACGCGTGATCCGCGACAATGGGGGCACATTCTGTAGCGAAATGCCCCCGCCATGTGCGACAGACGGTGTAAAGTTGTCTTTGGTCGTGCTAGCTTAATGTCACTCGTTTTTTGCGTGGGTAAAACGCCTGTCAGAACATAGAGTTGGCGCCACGTGTTAAAGGGCTTTGAACCCTTTGTTTTCAAGCATATTTTTATAGAGGCACGGGATTACATGGAAATCGGTCTGCGCGAGTGGCTGATCGTCATCGGCATCATTGTCATTGCCGGGATTCTTTTCGACGGCTGGCGCCGCATGCGCGGCGGCAAAGGCAAGTTGAAATTCCGTCTGGATCGCAGCTATTCCAACCTGCCGGACGATGAGGGCGGCGGCGCCGAGGTGCTTGGCCCGTCACGCGTGCTGGATAACCACAAGGAGCCTGAGCTGGACGAAAGCGACCTGCCGTCGCTCAGCGCTTCCGGGCGTGATCGCGAGCGCGAGCCCAAGCCAGCCAAGGCCGGCAAGCGTGGCAAACGCACCGCCGCCGCTGACGCACAGCAGGGCGACCTGAACCTGAGCGCCGAGCCGCGCGAGCCCGACCTGTTCGCCGACAGCGATGACGATTTTGACGCCGACAACACCCGCAGTAACGGTGCCGCACCTGCCAGCAGCAGCGTCAAGGAGCTGCCACCGGCCGAGGAAGTGCTGGTCATCAGCGTGATTTCCCGCGACGAGGGTGGCTTCAAAGGCCCGGCGTTGCTGCAGAACATTCTGGAAAGTGGCCTGCGCTTTGGCGAAATGGACATCTTCCACCGCCACGAGAGCATGGCCGGCCACGGCGAAGTGCTGTTCTCCATGGCCAATGCGGTCAAGCCGGGTGTGTTCGACCTGGACGATATCGACCACTTCAGTACCCGTGCCGTCAGCTTCTTCCTCGGCCTGCCGGGCCCGCGTCATCCGAAGCAGGCCTTCGACGTGATGGTGGCCGCCGCGCGCAAGCTGGCCCATGAACTGAATGGCGAGCTCAAGGACGACCAGCGCAGCGTGCTGACCGCCCAGACCATCGAGCATTATCGCCAGCGCATTGTCGAGTTCGAGCGCCGTGCGCTGACCCAGAAACGCTGACAGATCCAGACGAAAGAGCAGCCTGAGGGCGTGCTGGTCGGTTCAGGTGTTGTTAATGCCTGTACCGGCCTCTTCGCGGGCAAGCCCGCTCCCACAGGTACAGCACCGCCCTCGAGAGCTGTGCCGTACCTGTGGGAGCGGGCTTGCCCGCGAAGAGGCCGGTACAGGCAGCAGATACCTCAAGCCCCAGCACCGTCCTCAAGCTGCTCTTTTGCTTTGCAAGAGAAGACAATCCCATGACCGCCGAAACCCGTATCCACGAACTGCGCGCCGAGCTGGACCAGCACAACTACCGCTACTACGTGCTCGACGAACCCAGCGTGCCCGATGCCGAATACGACCGCCTGTTCAATGAGCTGAAGGCGCTGGAAGCCGAGCACCCGCACCTGGTAACACCCGACTCGCCCACCCAGCGCGTTGGCGGTGCTGCCCTGGCCGCATTCAGTCAAGTACGCCACGAAGTCCCCATGCTCAGCCTGGGCAACGCCTTCGAGGAAGCCGACCTGCGTGAGTTCGGCCGCCGCGTAGTCGAAGGCCTCGACCAGCCCGGCGCGGTCGACTACAGCTGTGAGCCCAAGCTCGACGGCCTGGCCGTGAGCCTGCTGTATCGCGATGGTCAGTTGGTGCAGGGCGCCACCCGTGGCGACGGCACCACCGGCGAAGACATCAGCGCCAACGTACGCACCGTGCGCAACATCCCGCTCAAGTTGCAGGGCGAGGGCTGGCCGGCAGTGCTGGAGGTGCGTGGCGAGGTGTACATGAGCAAGGCCGGTTTCGACCGGCTCAATGCCGCCCAGGCCGAGGCTGGTGGCAAGACCTTCGCCAACCCGCGCAACGCCGCCGCCGGCAGCCTGCGCCAACTGGATTCGAAAATTACCGCCAGCCGGCCGCTGGAGTTCTGTTGCTACGGCGTCGGCCAGTTGTCCGAGAGCATCGGCGACAGCCATATCGGCATCCTTGAGCAGCTCAAGGCCTGGGGTTTGCCGATCAGCCGCGAGCTCAAGCACGCGGCGGGGATCGAAGAGTGCCTGGATTACTACCGCGACATCGGCGAGCGGCGTAACAGCCTGCCGTATGAAATCGATGGTGTGGTGTTCAAGGTCAACAGCCTGGCCGCCCAGCGTGAGCTGGGCTTCCGCGCCCGTGAGCCGCGCTGGGCGATCGCCCACAAGTTCCCGGCGATGGAAGAACTCACCGAGGTGCTGGACGTCGAGTTCCAGGTTGGCCGTACCGGCGCGGTAACCCCTGTTGCGCGCCTGAAGCCGGTCAAGGTGGCTGGCGTGACCGTGTCCAACGCTACCTTGCACAACATGGACGAAATCGCCCGCCTGGGCCTGCGCATTGGCGACACGGTAATCATCCGCCGTGCCGGTGACGTGATCCCGCAGGTGATGCAAGTGGTGCTGGAGCGCCGCCCGGAACATGCGCGCCCGGTTGAAGTGCCGAGCGAATGCCCGGTGTGTGGCTCGCAGGTCGAGCGCACCCAGCTGGTCAAGCGCAGCAAAGGCAAGGAAACCACCAGCGAAGGCGCGGTGTATCGCTGCGTCGGCCGCCTGGCCTGTGGCGCCCAGCTCAAGCAGGCGATCATTCACTATGTGTCGCGTCGCGCCATGGACATTGATGGCCTGGGTGAGAAGAGCGTCGAGCAACTGGTGGACGAAGGCCTGATCGGCTCGCCGGCTGACCTGTACAAGCTTGAGTTCGATCAGGTCGTTGGCCTGGAAGGCTTCGCCGAGGTGTCCACCCAGAAGCTGCTGGATGCCATCGAAGCCAGCAAGCGCCCGAGCCTGGCGCGCTTCATCTATGCCTTGGGCATTCCCGACGTAGGCGAAGAGACCGCCAAGGTATTGGCCCGCTCGCTGGGCAGCCTGGCGCGCGTGCAGCAGGCATTGCCGCAGGTGCTCACCTACCTGCCGGACATCGGCCTGGAGGTTGCCTACGAGATCCACAACTTCTTCGAAGACGAGCACAACCAGAAGGTGATCCAGCAACTGCTCGATAGCGGCATGCAGTTGCAGGACGAAGGTGAACTGGCTGCCGAATTCGCCGCCAGCACTACACTGGCAGGCATGATTGCCAAGCTCGATATCGCCTCGGTCGGCCCGACCGGCGCCGAAAAGCTGGTGGCCAAGCTCGACAGCCTGGACAAGATCATCGCCGCCGACGGCATCGACCTGCGCCAGGCCTTGGCGGCCAAGCAGGCTGATGCAGTGCGCGAGTTCTTCAAGGACGAAGCGAACCAGAAGCTGGCGCGGGACATTGAGGCCCAGTTACTGGCGTTCGGCATGCACTGGAGTTGCGAGAAGAAAGTTGCAGAGGGCTTGCCGCTGGCCGGCCAGACCTGGGTGCTGACCGGCACCCTGGAACGCATGAGCCGCGACATCGCCAAGGACAAGCTGGAAAGCCTGGGCGCCAAGGTAGCCGGCTCGGTGTCTGGCAAGACCCACTGCGTGGTGGCCGGGCCTGGGGCGGGCTCGAAGCTGGCCAAGGCCAGCGAGCTGGGGGTGAAGGTGCTCGATGAAGATGCCTTCATCGCCTTCCTGGCCGAACAAGGTATTGCTATCTAAAACGTCTGCGCGACCTCTGTAGGAGCGGCCTTGTGTCGCGATCGGGCCGCAACGCGGCCCCACGATCTCAGCGCCACCACTAATATCGCTGGGGCCGCTTCGCGGCCCGATCGCGACACAAGGCCGCTCCTACAAGTCCTGCGCCTGTCTTGCCGTCAGCGCTACCTGCCACCCCACCCCTGACAAGTCATTGAGAAATGATGACTTTTTCTCCTCCAGAGGTTGTATCTGCCCCCAAGACCGGTACAATGGCGCCACTCGCTGCTCAGCGAGGCATGTAGTGGTGGCCCCATCGGTCCCCCCGCATTGATTACCCGTTAACCTGGTCAGGCCCGGAAGGGAGCAGCCATAGCGGGAACATCGAGTGCCGGGGTGTGGCTGGTGGGGCCGCCTCCATTTCAGGCCCTTGAATTCTCAAAGGCTCCTCGCAACACGCATCTTCTGTCGCCTTCAGCCAGTACCGCTTGGCATTCAGTTAATTGTTTGACGATCTCAACTCAAGCGAATGCTTGCCTTTGTGCGTGCCTTGCCGTGATAGAAAGCAAGTCCTGCCAGCAAGGACTGCGTCCATGAAGTCGTCCCCCGACCTGCCCCGGTTTCAGCAATTCACTGTTTTTTGCATTGCCTGCTTTCTGCTGTCCATAAGCTATGGCACCACATTCCTGCTGCTGGTGAGGGTGGAGGCGTTAGGGGGCGGGGAGCGCGATGCGGGGCAGGTATTCGCTGTCGCGATGTTGAGTACCTTGCTGTCTGTGGTGGGTTCGGGGCATTTATTGCAGCGTCTCGGCGCTGCGCGCTCGATTGCTGTCGGGGGCCTATGCCTGGTCGTTGCGTCGCTAGGGTTCGCATTGGTCTCAAGCGTGGGTGGCGCGTTGCTGGCTTGTGGCCTGATGCTTGGGGTCGGCTGGGGGCTGTTCTACACAGTAGGTCCGATCATGGTTGCCCAGATGGTCGAGCCATCACGGCGCACCCACAGTTTTGCGCTGCTCTCCGGCAGCATGCTGACAGGCATCGGGACCGGGCCATTGTTGGGCAAGCTCGCTACTTGGGTTGCCCTGCCTTCCGCGCTCGCCTTTTGGGTGGCCGCAGGCGCTGCTACGTTGGCCGCAGCTTACTTCGCCAGGCTAGGGTCGACAATTGCAGGTCGGCCGCCTACGGAAAAGGTTCAAGTAGGTATGACTAGCTCGCTTGAAGTGTTGGGTTCGCGCTCAGGTCTCTCAATCCTGATGGTAGGGCTGGGTGGGGCAATTTTCGGCACCATGGGCAGCTTCCAGACCAGCTATGCCGCCCGACTCGGGCTCGATTACTCGATTTTCTTCATCGGGTTTATGGGCGCTGCAATTGTTTGCAGGCTGCTGCTGGCCGGCTGGGTTGTGAAGCAGCCTCCGCTGGCCACCTCCTGGGTGTTGACCGTAATCATGGCAACCGCCGTGCTGGGGTTTCACCAGTGGGTGAACAGCACTGAAAGCTACCTGGCCATGGCCATGCTCCTGGGTGTCGGCTATGGCTTGAATTACTCCGTCATAAACGGGTTGGCCGCCAACGAGGCACCGGCAGGGCTTACGGCGCAGGCGCTACTGCTGTTCAGCTTGTCGTATTTCATTGGTGTATTCGGGTTTCCCTTTGTCGTCAGCCGGTTGATCTCGCAGCTGGGCATTGATGCAATGATGCTCAGCGTTGAAGGGGTTGCCGTGCTGGTGGTTTGCCTGAGTACGGGGCGGTGGCTGGCTTGGCGATTTTTCAAGCCTTCCCTGGTTTAGGCGCCAGAACCTGCTTGTCAGTTAGCACGCCTGCTGCCGATAGCTTCATCAAGCGCTGGAATTTCGGGCAGCTGAGGTGATCTTTTTCAGGGCACTGCGCCGCGTGCCGCAAGCCCTTGCTCATCGCCTGCAAGCGCCTGATCCGTGCATCCAGCTCATCTGCCTTGGCCAGCAGCATCTGCCGGTCGACTTGCAGGTCCACAAGCATCGTTCCCACCTCATCCAGCGAAAACCCCGCAGCTTGTCCCAGGGCGATCAGCGCCAGCCTGTCCGCCACATCGGCTGCAAACTGCCGCCGCTGGCCGCGCCCGGCAAGTGACGTGAGCAAGCCTTTCTTTTCGTAGTAACGCAGTGTCGAGGCGGGTACGCCTGTGCGTTTGGCGACGTCGGCAATGTCCATTTCGGGCCCTTGACTTGAAGTTGACTTCAACTTCTATGCTGCGCGGCATGGTGATCACCGTCAATCTTCGAGGGATTTTTCAATGACGATTACTGCGATGTTTACAGCTGCCTTGCCGATTGGCGTCGGTGCGACGATGGTGATGGACTTATGGGGGCTGCTGCTGAGGCGGTTGGGTGTGGCCACGTTGAACTTCGCCATGGTCGGGCGTTGGGCGGGGCATCTGCTCAAGGGGCGGGTACTGCATCAAGCGATTGCCAAAGCCGAACCGGTGCGAAATGAGCGGGTGTGGGGATGGGTGATTCATTACGCCATCGGCGTGGTGTTCGCGATGCTACTGGTTGTGATCGTAGGGGAGGGCTGGTTGCTGTCGCCTACGTTGTTACCAGCTTTAACTGTTGGCGTGGGTACGGTCGTGGCGCCGCTTTGCTTCATGCAGCCGGCGATGGGGGCGGGGTTCTTTGCGTCCAGGACGCCGACGCCTGCGCGTAACCGCCTCAAGAGCCTGGCTACGCATTTTGTGTTTGGCGTGGGGTTGTTCTTGAGTGCCGGTTTGCTGGCTTTGGTCTCAGGCAGTTGAGCTGCTCAGAGCCAGCCTACAAGTTGGCGAAGGGTTAAAAGCCTGCAACGGCTTTGGTACTTACAGGCATGGTGTGTTTTAGATGGATCTGACATCAGTCTGAGAAAACTCCTACGGGACAGAAAAGTGCAGCGAATTATCCTACGATTTCCGTCGACTCCCGTCTGATTGTTTCGGTCAACCTCGCCCACTAGGCTTTTGCGGTCGCTGTCAGTTCAGCGATCGGGTGTGGAAGCCTGGGTGGTTTGGCGGCTGTCGATATGACAGTTGTGCGTGGGAGGCCTTCGGGCCTGCCGGGTTCGCCATACCCCTGGTCTTCCACCCCGCGTACAACTGTCACCCTACGCGTGGAAGCGAAAGGGTGTTCTCAGCCCGGTATGGTGAATTCATGAAAAAGCTAGTTCCTGATCCACCCCACGTCTTCGATCTTCCCCAGGGTAAATCCCTTTCCCGCGCAATCAGCGAAGGCATCGTGCCGATGGAGTTCGCGCTGATGAATGTTTCCCACTACCTGATGTTTGCCTACAGCGATAGCCGTCGGGCGCTTGAGCGTATTCAGGACGAAGAAACGCGGCAGTTGCTGGAACATGGGTTGCGGGCCATGCAGATTGCCTGGGGGCAGGCGGATGCTGTCAGTCTGGCGTTTGAGCGCAAAGGCCAGTGATCTTGAGCTTGCAATAGAGGTTGTAAGTTCGTGGCGGGATCCTGTGGGAGCGGGCGCGCCCGCGAAGAATCCAACGCGGTGCATGGCACCGGCTCTGCCGGTGTTCGCGGGCTTGCCCGCTCCCACAGTGATCGCGCCGATTTTGAGGGTTTGAGCCGGTGTCAGGGTCGAGCCACAGATATGTTGTCGGTGTAGTCCACGCCCCCATACCGCTGCACAATCCGCTCGATCTCCCCCGACTGCTTCATCCGCACCAGCGCCCGCAGCAGCCCTTGGGTCGGTATCGCCGGGTCGCTACGCACCATGCAGCCCAGGTCCTGTTCCTCCAGCACCGCCAGCACCTGCAACTGCTGATCAGCTGGCAACCCTTGGTTGAACCACTGCAAAGACAGTTGATTGCTCACTGCATGCCGGTACCGTCCCGCCTGCAGTTTCTGCAGCACCAGCAACTGGCTGCGGCTGTCTTCGCGGCGCAGCTGGCCCTGGTCCAGCAATGGCTGAAGTGTCGAGTAGGTGTAGCCCAGCACCGTGCCGATAGCCTGCGGCGGCAGTTGTTCCGGGGGCGTGGGGCTGCTGTCGCCCACGCGCCCTACCAGCACGTCGCGCTGGTGGATCAGCGGGATGCTCCACACGAAATCCCTGGGCCGGTCATTGAGCCACTGCATACTGACATAGCAGCGCACATCGATATCCCCGCTGTTCATCGCCTCCTCCAGGCGCAGGCGGGCCATGACGTGGTATTCGGGGTGTGCGCCCACTTCCCTGGCCACGGCCTGCATCAGGTCGTACAGCAACCCTTCCACCGGCTGGTCACCTTCGATGCGCACCAGTGGCATGCCCCAGCTCTCGGCCACGGAGAAGCGCAGCACCGGCTGTTCAGCCAGGCTGTGAGTGGACCAGAGCAATAGCAGGGCCAGTAAACTTCGCAAAGGCGTATCCTCCTTGAACAACGCGCCTGCCTCACAGCTTAGACGACTCGCACAGGGTGCAATTTTGCCCCCGCTCCGCTAGCATTAGCGATCTTCCGCTCGATCAGGCTACGATGGTTTTTCGATGAGTTATCAGGTTCTTGCACGTAAATGGCGTCCGCGCTCGTTCCGCGAAATGGTCGGCCAGGCCCATGTGCTCAAGGCCTTGATCAATGCCTTGGACAACCAGCGCCTGCACCATGCCTATCTGTTCACCGGTACCCGGGGCGTGGGCAAGACCACCATCGCCCGTATCATCGCCAAGTGCCTGAACTGCGAAACCGGCATCACCTCCACGCCGTGCGGCACCTGTTCGGTGTGCCGGGAGATCGATGAAGGCCGTTTCGTCGACCTGATCGAAATTGACGCCGCCAGCCGCACCAAGGTCGAAGACACCCGCGAATTGCTCGACAACGTGCAGTACGCCCCGAGCCGTGGGCGCTTCAAGGTCTACCTGATCGACGAAGTGCACATGCTCTCTACCCACTCGTTCAACGCCTTGCTCAAGACGCTGGAAGAGCCGCCGCCCTACGTCAAGTTCATTCTCGCCACCACCGACCCGCAGAAGCTGCCGGCCACCATCCTGTCGCGCTGCCTGCAGTTCTCGCTGAAAAACATGAGCCCGGAACGGGTGGTCGAGCACCTGAGCCATGTACTGGCTGAAGAGAACGTGCCGTTCGAGCCGGATGCCCTGTGGCTGTTGGGTCGCGCTGCCGATGGCTCCATGCGTGATGCCATGAGCCTCACGGACCAGGCCATTGCCTTTGGCGAAGGCAAGGTGCTGGCCGCCGATGTGCGGGCCATGCTTGGCAGCCTTGACCACGGCCAGGTTTATGGCGTGCTGCAGGCGTTGCTCGAAGGCGATGCCCGGGCCTTGCTGGAGGCCGTGCGCAACCTTGCCGAGCAGGGCCCGGACTGGGCTGGCGTGCTGGCTGAAATGCTCAACGTGTTGCACCGCGTGGCCATTGCCCAGGCGCTGCCGGAGGCAGTGGACAACGGCCAGGGCGACCGTGAGCAGGTGCTGGCGCTGGCCCAGGCGCTGCCGGCCGAGGACGTGCAGTTCTATTACCAGATGGGCCTGATCGGCCGTCGTGACCTGCCCTTGGCGCCGGACCCGCGTGGCGGTTTCGAAATGGTCCTGCTACGCATGCTGGCGTTCCGCCCGGCCGATACCGACGACGCACCGAAACCGGTGCTAAAGCCAGTGGGGATCAGCCAGGCCACAGCTGATCCTGCAACACCAGTGGCAGCGCCGGCAGTTGCCGTGGCGCCGCCAACTGTTGTGGTAGAGCCTGCAGCGCCACAAGTACAGGCCCCTGCGCCAGTCGAGCCGCCGCCTCAGCCAGTGGCCGAAGCTGTTGCGGCTGTCGAGCCTGAGCCTGCTCCTGCCAGCGCGCCTGCACCGGAGCCGGTGGCAGAGGCCGTCGACCTGCCATGGGAAGAGCCGGTGGCAGCGCCTGAGGCGGTGGTAACAGAGCCAGAGCCCGTGCAGGCACCGGCACCCGTACCTGCTGCGCCAGTGCCACAGGCTGCCCCGGCTGACGATAACGAACCGCCTTTCGACCCGTCCGCCTATGCCGCCGTGGGTATGGACCGCGACGACGAGCCGCCGCTGGACGAAGACTATTATGGCGGTGAAAGCGACCCCGTCGGTTTCAGCTACCTCGACGAACTGGCCGAGCATGTCCAGGAAGAGGCGCCCAAGCCGGTAGCCCAGCCGCTGCCAGCGGCCAAGCCGGCCACCGGCCTGGCTCTGCAATGGCTGGAATTATTCCCGCAGTTGCCTGTGTCCGGGATGACAGGCAACATCGCGGCAAACTGTACGCTGATCAGCGCAGACGGCGACGACTGGCTGCTGCACCTTGACCCAGGCCAGGGCGCGCTGTTCAACAGCACCCAGCAGCGCCGCCTGAACGAGGCGCTCAACCAGCACCTGGGGCGTACGCTGAACCTGCGCATTGAGCTGATCCTGCCCGAACAGGAAACCCCGGCGCAGGCGGCCGCGCGCAAGCGTGCCGAGCGGCAGCAGGACGCGGTCACCTCGATCGAGCAGGATCCATTGATCCAGCAGATGATCAAGTTGTTCGGTGCCAAGGTGCGGCAGGATACTATTGAGCCTGTAGAGGCCCTGGCCAATCAGGGCCAGTAACGGATAACCATGCGGCCGGCCCTGCGCCGGGCCGCATCACATGACCCAATCGAGGTATACCCCATGATGAAAGGTGGCATGGCCGGCCTGATGAAGCAGGCCCAGCAGATGCAGGAAAAGATGCAAAAGATGCAGGAAGAGCTGGCCAACGCCGAAGTCACCGGTCAGTCCGGTGGCGGCCTGGTGAGCGTGGTGATGACCGGTCGTCACGACGTCAAACGCGTCAGCATCGACCAGAGCCTGATGTCGACCGAAGAGGACGACAAGGAAGTGCTGGAAGACCTGATCGCCGCCGCGCTGAACGACGCTGTGCGCAAGGTCGAGCAGAGCAGCCAGGAAAAGATGGGCGGCATGACCGCTGGCATGCAGCTGCCGCCGGGCTTCAAGATGCCGTTCTAAGGCATTGCGCTACCGAAACCGCCGCTGGCAACAGCGGCGGTTTTTTTGTGCGTACTCGCAGCCGTCGCGGTCTGCTTTTATTGTGGGAGCGGCCTTGCGTCGCGAAAGGGCTGCGCAGCGGCCCCAGGGTTTCAGCTTCGCCGCATGAATTGCCGGGGCTGCTGCGCAGCCCTTTCGCGACGCAAGGCCGCTCCCACAAAAAAGCTGACCGCGTAAGCTTGGGGTGAGCTGATTTGACGCCACTGCCCCCGCTGGGTATAAACCGCCTCTTATTGAATTGTCAGGCCTTTCTCATGAGCTTTAGCCCCCTCATCCGCCAACTGATCGATGGCCTGCGTATTCTGCCCGGTGTCGGCCAGAAGACCGCCCAGCGCATGGCCCTGCAACTGCTCGAGCGCGACCGCAGTGGCGGGCTGCGCCTGGCCCAGGCGTTGACCCAGGCCATGGAAGGGGTGGGCCATTGCCGTCAATGCCGTACCCTGACCGAGCAGGAGCTGTGCCCGCAATGCGCCGACGTACGCCGTGACGATACCCAGCTGTGCGTGGTCGAGGGGCCGACTGATGTGTATGCGGTGGAGCAGACGGGCTACCGGGGCCGTTACTTTGTGCTCAAGGGCCACTTGTCACCGCTGGATGGCCTGGGGCCTGAGGCGATCGGTATTCCACAGCTCATGGCACGGATCGAGGAGCAGGGCACCTTCACCGAAGTGATCCTGGCGACCAACCCGACGGTGGAAGGGGAGGCGACGGCGCATTACATTGCGCAGCTGCTGAACGAGAAGGGGTTGGTGGCTTCGCGGATTGCCCATGGCGTGCCGCTTGGGGGGGAGCTGGAACTGATTGACGGCGGTACTTTGGCCCATGCTTTTGCAGGGCGCCGGCCGATTTCGCTCTGATTTGAAATTGTCGGGGCCGCTTTGCGGCCCATTCGCGGGCTTGCCCGCTCCCACAGGTACGGCGCTACCTTCAGGCCTGCGGTGATCCTGTGGGAGCGGGCAAGCCCGCGAATGGGCTGCAAAGCAGCCCCGAAGCCTACTCAGTATTCGCTGAGGGAAAACTCGGTCAGGCAGAAGGTCGGCACCCCGGCCGCCTGCAACCGGCGCGACCCGTCCAGCTCCGGCAAATCAATGATCGCCGCCGCCTCGAACACCTGCGCCCCGGTACGGCGTACCAGATTGGCCGCCGCCAGCAAGGTACCGCCAGTGGCGATCAAATCATCGAAGATCAACACCGAATCGCCTTCGCACAGGCTGTCGGCATGCACTTCCAGGAAGGCCTCGCCGTACTCGGTCTGGTAACCCTCGCTCAGCACGTCAGCCGGCAGTTTGCCTTGCTTGCGGAACAGGATCAGCGGTTTGTTCAGCTGGTGGGCGATGATCGAGCCAATCAGGAAACCCCGTGCGTCCATGGCACCGATGTGGCTGAATTCAGCCTCGACATAGCGCTCGATGAACTGGTCGGCCACATAGCGCAGCCCGCGCGGCGACTGGAACAGCGGGGTGATATCGCGGAAGATCACACCAGGTTTGGGGAAGTCCACTACCGGGCGGATCAGGGCTTTGAGGTCGAAGGCGTCGCTGTGCATTGTTGCGGGTATCCTGGGAAAACGAATGCCCAAGTATACCCGCTAAACGCAGGCCTCAGGCCTCCATCGCGCCACCGGCCAGCGCGCACAGCTGGATCGGGTCGAGAATGTGCACTTCCTTGCCTTCGGCACGCAGCAGGCCGTTCTGCTGGAAGCGGGTGAACACCCGTGACACGGTTTCCACTGCCAGGCCCAGGTAGTTGCCGATTTCGTTGCGCGACATGCTCAGGCGGAACTGGTTGGCCGAATAGCCGCGGGCGCGAAAGCGTGCCGACAGGTTGACCAGGAAGGTAGCAATGCGCTCGTCGGCGGTTTTCTTCGACAGCAGCAGCATCATTTGCTGGTCATCGCGGATTTCCCGGCTCATGACCCGCATCAGCTGGCGGCGCAGCTGCGGCAGCTGTACCGACAGTTCGTCAAGGCGCTCGAAGGGAATCTCGCACACCGACGTGGTTTCCTGGGCCTGGGCCGATACCGGGTAGGCCTCGGTATCCATGCCCGACAGGCCGACCAGCTCGCTGGGCAGGTGGAAGCCGGTGATCTGCTCTTCGCCGCTGTCGCTGAGGCTGAAGGTTTTCAGGGCGCCGGAACGTACTGCGTAGACCGAGCCGAAATTGTCACCCTGGCGGAACAGGAACTCGCCTTTCTTCAGCGGGCGACCGCGTTTGACGATTTCATCCAGTGCATCCATGTCTTCCAGGTTCAGCGAAAGAGGCAGGCACAGGGGGGCCAGGCTGCAATCCTTGCAATGGGCCTGGTTGTGTGGGCGCAGTTTGACTGGCTCGGACATTTGAATCGATCCTTGTGGGAAAGCACACATAAGTCGTAAGGGTAACTCACGACACAGGGTGTAGGCCAGCGTGCGCGTTTTTGGTGCGCCCTGGCGAAACCCCGGCAGGCGACCTGCCGGGAGTCCTTGTGTACCAATAGTGTGCCCGGCCAGGAAGCTTGTCCATGTGGTCGAACGACTCGGCTTTCAGATTACCCGCGAGAAACGCTGGCGGTTGTGCATGGCCAGGTAGGCGTCGAACACCATGCACACCGAGCGCGCCAGCAGGCGGCCAGCCGGCAGGATGCGAATGCCCTTGTCGTCCAGGCTGATCAGGCCGTCGCGCTGCAAGGTCAGCAGCTCAGGCCAGAGGTCGTTGAAGTAACCGCGAAAATCGACGGTGAAGGCCTGTTCGATCGGCTCGAAGTCCAGCTCGAAATGGCAGATCAGCTGCTGGATCACGGCCCGGCGGATGCGGTCGTCGTGGTTGCACAGCAGGCCGCGCTGGGTGGCCAGCTGGGCGTTGGACAGGCTGTCCTGGTAGGTGTTGAGGTCGCTGCTGTTCTGGCAGTACAGGTCGCCGATCTGGCTGATGGCCGACACGCCCAGGCCAATCAGGTCACAGTGGCCGTGGGTGGTGTAGCCCTGGAAGTTACGCTGCAGGGTGCCTTCTTCCTGGGCGATGGCCAGTTCGTCGTCGGGCAGGGCAAAGTGGTCCATGCCGATGTAGCGATAGCCGGCGGCGGTCAGCTGGTCGATGGTGGCGTGCAGCATCTCCAGCTTGGCAGCCGCGCTGGGCAGGTCGTTGCTGTCGATGCGCCGCTGCGGCATGAAGCGCTCGGGCAGGTGGGCGTAGTTGAACACCGACAGGCGGTCGGGCTGCAGGCGGATCACCTCTTCGACTGTACGGGCAAAGCCTTCCGGGTTTTGCTTGGGCAGGCCGTAGATCAGGTCGAGGTTGACCGAGCGGAACTGCAACGTGCGTGCGGCTTCGATCAGGGTGCGGGTCTGCTCCAGGCTTTGCAGGCGGTTGACGGCACGCTGCACGGCCGGGTCGAGGTCCTGCACGCCCAGGCTGACGCGGTTGAAGCCCAGCTCGCGCAGCAGCCCCATGGTCGACCAGTCGGCCTCGCGGGGGTCGATCTCGATGCCATAGTCGCCGGAATCGTCGTCCAGCAGGTGGAAGTGCTGGCGCAGGGTGGCCATCAGCTGGCGCAGCTCCACATGGCTGAGGAACGTTGGCGTGCCCCCGCCAAAATGCAGCTGCTCGACACGCTGTTTAGGGCCCAGGTGGCAGGCGATCAGCTGGATTTCCTGCTCCAGGCGCTGCAAGTAGGGCGCCGCGCGGGCGCGGTCCTTGGTGATGACCTTGTTGCAGGCGCAGTAGTAGCAGATGTTGGCGCAGAACGGCACATGCACGTACAGCGACAGCGGGCGCACGGCCCGACGGCTCTCACGCAAGGCGTGGAGCAGGTCGAACGAGCCCACCTCGCCGTGCAGTTGCACCGCGGTCGGGTAGGAGGTGTAGCGTGGCCCGGCCAGATCGTAGCGGCGGATCAGGTCGGTATCCCAACGAATGTCGTCGAGCATGAGGGCGGTCCCCGGAAAGAGCAGCAGTGTTCCGGAGTCTATGGCTGTTTGTAGGAATCTGTTTTGATTTGCATCAAGGGCATTGGGGCTGCTCTGCAGCCCTTCGCGGGCACGCCCGCTCCCACAGGGGTGCGCGCGATCCTGTGGGAGCGGGCGTGCCCGCGAAGGGCCGCAGAGCGGCCCCCTTCAATGCCCCATCAACCAGTGCTGGTGCGGCCCGGGCATGGTCCAGATACCAAACAGCATCACCAGCACCCCGCCAGCCACCCGCACGCTGCGCCGCCTCAACACGGCATTCACCCGCTCCGCCGCCAACCCGGTGGCCAGCAGTACCGGCCAGGTCCCCACCCCGAACGCCAGCATCAGCGCCGCGCCATACCCGGCATTGCCCTGGCTGGCCGCCCACAGCAGGGTGCTGTACACCAACCCACACGGCAACCACCCCCACAAGGCCCCCAGCAGCAACGCCCGGGGCAGGCTGGACACCGGCAGCAAGCGCGACGCCACCGGCTGGATATGCCGCCACAGCCCCCGGCCCAGGGCCTCGATGCGGGTCAGCCCGCTCCACCAGCCGGCCAGGTAAAGGCCCATGGCGATCAACAGCAGCGCCGCCAGCACCCTCAGCCCCAGCGCTGCCGGGCTGCTGGCCACGGCCCAGCCGGCCAGGCCCAGCAGCAGGCCGGCACAGGCATAGCTGAGGACGCGCCCAAGGTTGTAGGCCATCAGCAGGCGCAGGCGCTTGCCACGTTGTTCGGGCGGGATCGCCAGGGTCAATGCGCCCATCAGGCCACCGCACATGCCCAGGCAGTGCCCACCGCCGAGCAGGCCAAGGACCAGTGCAGACCCCAGCAGGGGAAGCAGGTCAGGCACGGGGTGGTGATTCCTTGTCGGCGTCTGCCTGGTTGTCGTCAGGCCTTACCGCTGCCTGGTGGCGCGGGTCCTGGTCGTCGAAGAGGATGCTGTGGGCCGGGCCTTCGAGGTCGTCGTACTGGCCACTGTCCACTGCCCAGAAGAAGATGTACACGGCCACGCCGACCAGCAGCAGGGCTGCGGGGATCATGACATAGAGTGCGGGCATGGCGACTTCCTCCCGGAAAGGGCTGCTTCGGTTTTCGGCAGGGCCGATGCCGGGGGCGTGCGGGTCAGGCGCAGGGCATTGAGCACCACGATCAGCGAGCTGACCGACATGCCGATGGCTGCCCACACCGGGGTGATCCAGCCGAGCGCGGCAAATGGCAACATCAGGCCATTATACAGGGACGCCCACAGCAGGTTCTCGAGGATGTTGCGGCGGGTGCGGCGGGCCAGGTCGAAGGCCTGCACCAGTGCCTGCAAGCGGTTGGACAGCAGCACGGCGTCGGCGCTGGTCTTGGCAAGGTCGGTGGCGCTGCCCATGGCGATGCTGATGTCGGCCGCGGCCAGTACCGGTACGTCGTTGACCCCGTCACCCAGCATCAGCACCTTGCTCCCGGCTGCCTGCAAGGCTTTCAGCCGGTCCAGCTTGTCGTCCGGGCGAAGGCCGCCAATGGCCTGGTCGATACCCAGTTGCGCGGCCACTTCGGCGACCATCGGCGAGCTGTCGCCCGACAGCAGCAGGGTGCGCCAGCCACGGGCCTTGCAGGCGGCGAGCAGGGCCGGGGCGTCGTCACGCAGGCGGTCGTCCAGGGCGAACCAGGCCAACGGCCCTTGGCGGTCGCCCAGCAGCAGCCACTGGCCGCGTGGCTCCGGTACGCCGGGGATTTCCGCGCCGCTCAGGGCGCAAACGAAGGTGGCCTGGCCGATACGCAGGCGTTGGCCGCCCACCAGCCCTTCCAGGCCCAGCCCAGGCACGGTCTGCACAGCGTCCGCTGGCGTGGTGGTGCGGCCAAAGGCACGGGCGATGGGGTGTTCGGAGCGGTTTTCCAGGGCAGCAGCCAAGGCCAGGCAGCGGTCGGCGGGCAGGTTTCCGAGCGGGCGGATGCTGCGTAACGTCAGGCGGCCTTCGGTGAGGGTGCCGGTCTTGTCGAAAATGACCGTGTCGATCTGGTTCAGGCCTTCCAGCACGTGGCCTCGGGTTATCAGCAGGCCCAGCTTGTGCAGGGTGCCGGTAGCGGCTGTAAGCGCCGTCGGCGTGGCCAGCGACAGCGCACAGGGGCAGGTGGCGACCAGCATCGCCAGCACGATCCAGAATGCCCGCGCAGGGTCCAGGTACCACCACCACAGGCCGATCGCCACGGCAGCCAGCAACGAGAACAGCAGGAACCATTGCGAGGCCCGGTCGGCGATTTCGGCCAGGCGCGGCTTCTCGGTCTGGGCGCGCTCCAGCAGGCGGACGATGGCCGAAAGCCGCGAATCGTGCCCCAGCGCTTCGACTTCCACGTTCAGCGTGCTTTCCACGTTCAGCGTGCCGCCGGTGACTCGCTCACCCACCCGGCGTGGTTGTGGCAGGTATTCGCCGGTCAGCAGCGACTCGTCCACGCTGGAGCGGCCTTCGACAATGCGCCCGTCCGCGGGGATCACGGCGCCCGGCAGCACTTGCACCGTGTCGCCGCACTGCAGCTCGCTGAGCAGGATGCGTTCGCTGCGGCCGATGCTATCCAGGCGCAGGCATGAGGCCGGTAGCAGGTTGACCAGTTGCGCAGTGGCCGCAGCCGTGCGTTCGCGGGCGCGGCGCTCCAGGTAGCGGCCAGTGAGCAGGAACAGGGCGAACATGCCCACCGTGTCGAAATACAGCTCGCCGCTGCCGGTGATGGCGGTCCAGATGCCGGCACCGAAGGCCAGGGCGATGGCCAGTGACACTGAAACGTCCATGGTCAGGTGGCGGGTACGCAGGTCGCGCGCAGCGCCTTTGAAGAACGGCGCGCAGCTGTAGAACACGATCGGAATGGTGAGGAACAGCGCCACCCAGCGCAGGATGGTGTGCAGCTCGGGTGACAGGTCGATGTTGAATTCTGGCCAGGTGGCCATGGTCGCCATCATCGCCTGGAACCACAGCAGCCCTGCCACGCCCAGGCGGCGCAGGGCACTGCGGTTCTCTTGGGCCAACTGCTCGGCGGCCTTGTCGGGCTGGTAGGGGTGGGCGGCGTAGCCGATCTGGCGCAGTTCGGCGAGCACGCGTGAAAGCGGCAGTTGCTTGTCGTCCCAGCTCAGCAGCAGGCGGTGGTTGGACAGGTTAAGCCGCGCTTCGGCAACGCTGGGCAGGTTGCGCAGGTGTTTCTCGATCAGCCAGCCGCAGGCGGCGCAGCTGATGCCTTCGACCAGCAGGGTGGTTTCGGCCCGTTCGCCCTGGTGGCGGACGAAGGTTTGCTGCACATCGCTGCGGTCGTACAGGGCCAGCTCGTCTTGCAGCTGTCTGGGCAGGGCTTCGGGGTTGGCGCTGTTGTCGCTGCGGTGCTGGTAGTAGTGCTCCAGGCCACCGGCGACGATCGACTCGGCCACCGCCTGGCAGCCAGGGCAGCAGAACTGCCGCGGCTCGCCGAGGACCACGGCGGTAAAGCGGCTGCCGGCAGGGACGGGCAGGGCGCAGTGGTAGCAGGGGGTGGGTTGGGTCATCACATCATTGCCTTACACATATCGGCCGGCTGGCGCGCCGCCCTGTAGGAGCGGCCTTGTGTCGCGAGAGGGCTGCGCAGCAGCCCCAGCAATTCATGCTGCGAAGCTGAGATCGTGGGGCCGCTTCGCGCCCCTTTCGCGACACAAGGCCGCTCCTACAAGTGCTCGGCGCCCTGGATGGCTTCGTCCCCCAGTTGCAAGGTCACACCATGCTCCACTTTTTCCTCTTCGAACAAGCGCCACACCTGGCCACCCTCGCTACCCAGCAATTCAACGAAGCGCCGCCCGTCAACCTTGTCTTCCAGTTGCCCCACATAACGCCCCGATTCGACCCGGCTCAGCAGTACCTTGCGGTCCTTGTCGGGCTGGGTTGGCGAAATCAGGTTCAGCTCCAGGTTTTGCGGGCCACTGCTGCCGCTCAGGCGCAGGTCCACTTCGCCGGTCAGTTCATCCAGGTGCACGCTGGCCTTCAGGCCCAGTTGCTGCGCCAGCAGTTCGCGGTCCAGCGAGCGGTTGATGCCTTTGCCTGCCTCGTAGTAGTTGTCGTTCACCAGGTTGTCCGGGTTGTTCACGGCAATGCTGACCATGGTCAGGCTGAGGCACACCGAAGTGGTGAGGATGCCGATGATGATCCAGGGCCAGAGGTGCTTGTACCAGGGGCTGGCGGCGGTGGCGGCAGGCATTGTGCGTTATCTCTCTTAGCGGATCTGTGGGCCAATGAAGCGGCTCTTGGCTTCAACCTGGGCGTCGCTGTCGTCGGCGCTCTTGAGGATGAAGGTGACTTCGTTGGTGGTCGATGGCAATTTCTCGGGGGCGACCGACAGCTGCACCGGCAGGCTGACGATATCACCGGCAGCCACGCGGATCTCGCGCTGGCCTTCAAGCTTGAGGTCCGGCAAGCCGGCGGCGTCCAGCACGTAGACGTGGTCGCGCTGGTCCTTGTTCATTACCTTCAGGCTGTACACGTTCTCGATCCGGCCCTGGGCGTTCTCGCGGTACAGCACGCGGTCCTTGCTGACATCGAAGCCGACCAGCGAACGGGTGGCGAAGGCGGTGGCCAGGCCGATGATCATCACCAGCAGCACCACGGCATAGCCGATCAGGCGCGGGCGCAGCATGTGGGTTTTCTGCCCGGAAAGGTTGTGCTCGGTGGTGTAGCTGATCAGCCCTTTGGGGTAGTTCATCTTGTCCATGATGCTGTCGCAGGCGTCGATGCAGGCGGCGCAGCCGATGCACTCGATCTGCAGGCCGTCACGGATGTCGATGCCGGTGGGGCAGACCTGCACGCACATCGTGCAATCGATGCAGTCACCCAGGCCCTGGGCTTTGTAGTCGGCATCTTTTTTACGAGGGCCGCGGGTTTCGCCACGGCGCGGGTCGTAGGACACGATCAGCGTGTCCTTGTCGAACATCACGCTCTGGAAGCGTGCGTAGGGGCACATGTACACGCACACCTGCTCGCGCAGCCAGCCGGCGTTGCCGTAGGTGGCCAGGGTGAAGAAGCCGACCCAGAAATAGGCCCAGCCATCGGCCTGGCCGGTAAAGAACTCGATGACCAGTTCACGGATGGGCGAGAAATAGCCGACAAAGGTCATGCCGGTGACAAAGCCGATCAGCAGCCACAGGCTGTGCTTGGCGAACTTGCGCAGGAACTTGTTGCCGCTCATGGGGGCTTTGTCGAGCTTCATGCGCTGGTTGCGGTCGCCTTCGGTGACCTTTTCGCACCACATGAAAATCCACGTCCACACGCTTTGCGGGCAGGTGTAGCCACACCACACCCGGCCGGCGAACACGGTGATGAAGAACAGGCCGAAGGCGGCGACGATCAGGATGCCCGAGAGCAGGATGAAGTCCTGCGGCCAGATGGTGGCGCCGAAGATGTAGAACTTGCGTTCGGGCAGGTTCCACCACACAGCCTGGTGGCCACCCCAGTTCAGCCACACGGTGCCGAAGTACAGCAGGAACAGTACTGCGCCGCCCACCATGCGCAGGCGGCGGAACAGGCCGGTGAAGGCGCGGGTGTAGATCTTTTCGCGGGAGGCGTAGAGGTCGACGGAATCCTTCCCTTTGCTGGCAGGCGGGGTGACGTCATGTACCGGAATTTGCTTGCTCATCATCAAGTCCCACGGCAGTGGAGAAACGCCGCGGCCAGTGCGTGCCGGCCGCAGTCTCGCGCAATCTGCTAGCGCTCTGCGGTCCATGATACGCCGCTGATGGCGGTATGGGATCGCGATGCGACCTTTTGTCGCGTTGGGTTTGGGGTGTTAAACGTGTTATGGCGGGTGTCAATTGATCCAGGTCATCAGCTTGCAAGAAATGCACTGGCTGGACTGGCCTCTTCGCGGGCTTGCCCGCTCCCACAGGTTCTTCACCAGCCTTGAAGTCGGTGCGGTTCCTGTGGGAGCGGGCGCGCCCGCGAAGGGGCCAGGCCTGCCTTACTCAGCCTTGGCCTGTTCCTGTTCCTTGTGCGACAGGCTGTAAACATACGCCGCCAGCAGGTGCACCTTGTCATTCCCCTGCAGCTGTTCCTGGGCAGGCATCTGCCCCTGGCGGCCATAACGGATGGTTTGCTGCAACTGGGCAAAGCTCGAACCGTAGATGAACGCCTGCGGGTGGGTCAGGTTGGGCGCACCCATGGCCGGCGTGCCTTTGCCTTCCGGCCCGTGGCAGGCCACGCAGTTGGCGGCGAAGATCTTCTGCCCGTTCTCGGCATCGGCCTTGACGCCTTCCGGCAGCGTGCGGCCATCGAGCTTGCTGACCACGAACGCAGCCACGTCGGCCACGCCCTGGTCACCGATCACTTCGGCCCAGGCCGGCATCACCCCGTGACGGCCGCCCATGATGGTGGTCTTGATGGTGTCCGGCTCGCCGCCCCAGCGCCAGTCGTTGTCGGTCAGGTTGGGGAAGCCGAAGGCACCCTTGGCGTCGGAGCCGTGGCACACCGAGCAGTTGGAGGCGAACAGTCGCGCGCCCATCTTCAGCGCCTGAGGGTCCTTGGCCACGTCCTCGATGGGCATGGCGGCGAACTTGGCGAAGATCGGCCCGAAGCGGGCGTCGGCCTTGGCCATTTCCTTTTCCCACTCGTGCACGCCGGTCCAGCCCGGCTGGCCGTTGGAAAACTCGGTCTGCTTGTCGCTGTCCAGGTACGAGTAGCCCGGCAGGATGCCTTTCCAGTTGCCCAGGCCCGGGTACAGCACCAGGTAGCCGAGGGCGAAGATGATGGTGCCGACGAACAGCCAGAACCACCATTTCGGCAGCGGGTTGTCGTACTCCTCGATGCCATCGAAGGCATGCCCGACGGTTTCGTCGGTGACCTCTTCGCGCTGGCCCTTGCGGGTCGACAGCAACAGCCAGGTCAACGAGAAGATGGTGCCCAGGGTCAGGACGGTAACGTACAGACTCCAGAAGGTTGTCATTGTTGTTTGCTCCCAGAAGCTTTTGCTTGCTCGACGTGCTGGCAGGCGGAGGGGTCATCCGCGAAGGGCAGTTGGGTCGCTTCGTCGAAGTCTTTTTTACGCCGTGGGTTGAACACCCACAGCGCCAGGCCCACGAAGGCCACCATCACCACGACGGTGCCCAGGCCGCGGATCATCCCGATATCCATCAGCGTCACCGTTTGCTTTTGATGATGGTGCCAAGACCCTGCAGGTACGCGACGAGGGCGTCCATTTCGGTCTTGCCCTTGACCGCGTCACGTGCGCCGGCAATGTCGGCATCGGTGTACGGGGTACCGAGTGTGCGCAGCACTTCCAGCTTCTTCGCGGTGTCCTTGCCGTCGAGCTTGTTCTCGACCAGCCATGGGTAGGACGGCATCTTCGATTCCGGTACCACGTTGCGCGGGTTGTACAGGTGCGCACGGTGCCAGTCATCGGAGTAGCGGCCGCCGACGCGGGCCAGGTCTGGCCCGGTACGCTTGGAGCCCCACAGGAACGGGTGGTCCCACACGCTTTCGCCAGCTACCGAGTAGTGGCCGTAGCGCTCGGTTTCGGCGCGGAACGGGCGGATCATCTGCGAGTGGCAGCCTACGCAGCCTTCGCGGATGTAGATATCGCGGCCTTCCACTTCCAGCGCGGTGCGCGGCTTCATGCCTTCAACGGGTTTGTTGGTGACGTCCTGGAAAAACAGCGGGACGATCTGGGTCAGGCCACCGACGCTCACGGCGATGACCATGAAGAAGGCCAGCAGGCCTATGTTCTTCTCGACGGCTTCATGCTTCATCAGTGCGCTCCCACAACGACGATCTTGGCGGCTTCCTCAGCCTGTACCGGGTTGGCGGCACGTACGGTACGGAACACGTTGTAGGCCATCAGCAACATGCCGCTGGCGAAGAACGCACCGCCCAGGGCGCGGACGATATAGCCAGGGTGGCTGGCCTGCAGGGCTTCGACGAAGGAGTAGGTGAGGGTGCCGTCATCGTTGATGGCGCGCCACATCAGGCCTTGGGTGATGCCGTTGACCCACATCGAGGCGATGTACAGCACGGTACCGATGGTGGCCAGCCAGAAGTGCGCGTTGATCAGGCCGATGCTGTGCATCTGCTCGCGGCCATAGAGTTTGGGGATCATGTGGTACACGGCGCCGATCGAGATCATCGCCACCCAGCCGAGGGCGCCGGCGTGGACATGGCCGATGGTCCAGTCGGTGTAGTGAGACAGCGAGTTCACGGTCTTGATGGCCATCATCGGGCCTTCGAAGGTGGACATGCCGTAGAACGCCAACGACACCACCAGGAAACGCAGGATAGGGTCGGTACGCAGTTTGTGCCAGGCGCCCGACAGGGTCATCATGCCGTTGATCATGCCGCCCCAGCTCGGTGCCAGCAGGATGATCGACATCACCATGCCCAGCGACTGCGCCCAGTCGGGCAGGGCGGTGTAGTGCAGGTGGTGCGGGCCAGCCCAGATGTACAGGGTGATCAACGCCCAGAAGTGCACGATCGACAGGCGATAGGAGTAGATGGGCCGCTCGGCCTGCTTGGGCACGAAGTAGTACATCATCCCCAGGAAGCCGGTGGTGAGGAAGAAGCCCACGGCGTTGTGGCCGTACCACCACTGGATCATCGCGTCGGTGGCACCGGCATAGGCCGAGTACGACTTGAACAGGCTCACCGGCAGCGAGATGTGGTTGACGATGTGCAACATCGCGGTGACCACGATGAAGGCGCCGTAGAACCAGTTGCCGACATAGATGTGCTTGGTCTTGCGCTTGACGATGGTGCCGAAGAACACCAGCCCGTAGGTAACCCAGACGATGGCCAGCAGGATCGCCAGCGGCCATTCGAGCTCGGCGTACTCCTTGGTGGTGGTGTAGCCCATCGGCAGGGTGATCAGCGCGCCGACGATCACCGCCTGCCAACCCCAGAAGGTGAAGGCGGCCATGCTGTCGGAGATCAGCCGGGTCTGGCAGGTGCGCTGCACCACGTAGTAGCTGGTGCCGAACAGCGCACAGCCCCCGAAGGCGAAGATCACCAGGTTGGTGTGCAGCGGGCGCAGGCGACCGAAGCTGGTCCAGGGCAGGTCCAGGTTCAGTTGCGGCCACACCAGCTGCGAGGCGATGAAGACGCCGAGGCCCATGCCAAGGATCCCCCAGACCACCGTCATGATGGCGAACTGGCGGACGACCTTATAGTTATAAGCAGTCGGACTGATTGCTGTGCTCATGCTAAGGTTCCACGGTTTTGATGTTCTTGTTGGTCGAAAAATCGGCGCCAGTATTGATAACCAGCAAGGCTACCGCAACGCAACTTTGGTACGCCGACCCGTGTCCGGGCCCGTTCACTGATGTCCCGCAGTGATCGGGTCCGAACGATTGTACACAAATAAATATCTGTAATGTGTACCGTTTTTCACCTTTTTCTGATCGATCGGTCAAGCTTTTTATCGGGACGGCGACAGGCCATGCGCCGCGTCTGCATCGGTGCTTTCGCAGCGATGCCCACTGTGGCAACAAGCTTAGTTCTGTTCGGAGGGGGTGCAAGGGAGGGAGTTCGGCGGGAGAGGGCTGGGGCTGCCCTGCAGCCCTTTCGCGACACAAGGCCGCTCCTACAGAGGGAATGCGGTCCCTTGTAGGAGCGGCCTTGTGTCGCGATGGGCCGCAAAGCGGCCCCGGGGTACTACTTGGAGGTCACGGTTTCAGCAGCGCCATCCTGCGACAGGCTATACACATACGCCGCCAACAGGTGCACCTTGTCGTTGCCCTGGATCTCGGCCTGCGCCGGCATCTGCCCCTGGCGACCATAGCGAATGGTCTGTTGCAGCTGGGCAAAGCTGGAGCCATAGATGAACGCCTGCGGATGGGTCAGGTCTGGCGCGCCCATGGCCGGGGTGCCTTTGCCTTCCGGCCCGTGGCAGGCCACGCAGTTGGCAGCCAAGATCTCCTTGCCCTTGACCACATCGGCCTTGACGCCTTCCGGCAGGGTGCGGCCGTCCATGCTGGTCAGCACGAATGCGGCCACATCGGCCACGCCCTGATCACCGATCACCTCGGCCCAGGCCGGCATCACCCCATGCCGGCCATTCATGATCGAAGCCTTGATGGTTTCCGCTTCGCCGCCCCAGCGCCAGTCCTTGTCGGTGAGGTTGGGGAAGCCGAAGGCCCCCTTGGCGTCGGAGCCGTGGCACACCGAGCAGTTGGAGGCAAACAGGCGGCCGCCCATCTTCAGCGCTTGCGGGTCCTTGGCCACTTCTTCCACGGGCATGGCAGCGTACTTGGCGAAGATCGGGCCGAACCTGGCGTCGGCCTTGTCCATTTCCTTCTGCCATTCGTTGGCGCCGGTCCAGCCATTTTCATAGCCCGGCAGGATGCCTTTCCAGTTGCCCAGGCCCGGGTAAAGGATCAGGTAGCCGACCGAGAACACCAGCGTGCCGACGAACAACCAGAACCACCACTTGGGCAGCGGGTTGTCGTACTCCTCGATGCCGTCGAAGCTGTGGCCCATGGTTTGATCGGTGGTGTTCTTGCTCTCGCCCTTGCGGGTGGCGAGCAACAGCCAGGTCAGGCCAACCAGGCTACCGATGGTCAGTACGCTGATGTACGTACTCCAGAAGGTGGTCATTGCCCGTTACTCCTTTTTCCAGCAGGTTCCTGCCCGGCAGGGGGCAGGCGGTCGTCGACGAAGGGCAGCAGGCGCGCTTCGGCGAAATCACGGTCGCGGCGGCGGTTGAACACCCACAGCGAGAGGCCGATGAAGGCGATCATCACCACCAGGGTGCCCAGGCCGCGGATCATGCCGATGTCCAGTTCCATCGCACTCACCTCTTGTTCTTGATCGCGGTGCCAAGCACCTGCAGGTAGGCGACCAGCGCGTCCATCTCGGTCTTGCCCTTGACCGCGTCGCGGGCGCCGGCAATGTCGGCGTCGGTGTACGGCACGCCCAGGGTGCGCAAGGTGCGCATCTTCACGTCGGTGTGGCTGTTATCCACCTGTTCGGCCACCAGCCACGGGTACGACGGCATCTTCGACTCCGGTACCACGTTGCGCGGGTTGTACAGGTGCGCGCGGTGCCAGTCGTCCGAGTAGCGCCCACCAACGCGGGCCAGGTCTGGCCCGGTGCGTTTGGAACCCCACAGGAACGGGTGGTCCCATACGCTTTCACCGGCCACCGAGTAGTGGCCGTAGCGCTCGGTTTCGGCGCGGAACGGGCGAATCATCTGCGAGTGGCAGCCCACGCAGCCTTCGCGGATATAGATGTCGCGGCCTTCCAGTTGCAGCGCGGTGTAGGGCTTCATGCCTTCCACCGGCTTGTTGGTCACGTCCTGGAAGAACAGCGGGACGATCTGGGTGAGGCCGCCGATACTGACGGCGAACACCATCAGCAGGGCCATCAGGCCGACGTTTTTCTCGATGACTTCATGTTTCATCAGGCATTACTCCTCAAGCCAGCTGGGCGTTCGCAGGGGCGGCATCGAGCGCCGGGGAACGCACGGTGCGCCAGGTGTTCCAGGCCATCAGGAACATGCCGCTGAGGAAGATCGCGCCGCCAACGAAGCGCACGACAAAGCCCGGGTGGCTGGCCACCAGGGTTTCCACGAACGAGTAGGTGAGCGTGCCGTCGCTGTTCACTGCGCGCCACATCAGGCCCTGGGCGATGCCGTTGACCCACATCGAGGCGATGTACAGCACGGTGCCGATGGTGGCCAGCCAGAAGTGCGCGTTGATCAGGCCGAGGCTGTACATGCGCTCTTTGCCGAACACTTTCGGGATGGTGTGGTACAGCGCACCGATCGAGATCATCGCCACCCAGCCGAGGGCGCCGGCGTGCACGTGGCCGATGGTCCAGTCGGTGTAGTGGGACAGGGCGTTGACCGTCTTGATGGCCATCATCGGGCCTTCGAAGGTGGACATGCCGTAGAACGCCAGCGACACCACCAGGAAGCGCAGGATCGGGTCGCTGCGCAGTTTGTGCCAGGCCCCCGACAGGGTCATCATGCCGTTGATCATGCCGCCCCAGCTCGGTGCCAGCAGGATCAGCGACATCACCATGCCCAGCGATTGCGCCCAGTCGGGCAGGGCGGTGTAGTGCAGGTGGTGCGGGCCGGCCCAGATGTACAGGGTGATCAGCGCCCAGAAGTGCACGATCGACAGGCGATAGGAATACACCGGGCGTTCGGCTTGCTTGGGCACGTAGTAGTACATCATCCCCAGGAAGCCCGCAGTCAGGAAGAAGCCCACCGCGTTGTGGCCGTACCACCACTGCACCATGGCATCGGTGGCGCCGGCATAGACCGAGTAAGACTTGGTCAGGCTGACCGGCAGTTCCAGGTTGTTGACGATGTGCAGCAGCGCCACGGTGAGGATGAAGGCGCCGAAGAACCAGTTACCCACGTAGATATGCTTGGTGTTGCGCTTCATCAGCGTGCCGAAGAAGACGATGGCGTAGCCCACCCAGACGATGGTGATCAGGATGTCGATCGGCCATTCCAGTTCGGCGTATTCCTTGGAACTGGTGTAGCCCAGCGGCAGGCTGATGGCCGCCAGCAGGATCACCAGTTGCCAGCCCCAGAAGGTGAACGCGGCCAGGCGCGGTGCGAACAGGGTGGTCTGGCAGGTGCGTTGCACCGAATAATAGGAGGTGGCGAACAGCGCGCAGCCGCCGAAAGCGAAGATCACCGCATTGGTATGCAGGGGGCGCAGGCGGCCGAAGCTGGTCCAGGGGAGGTCGAAGTTGAGGGACGGCCAGGCAAGCTGGGCGGCGATGAAGACGCCGAGCCCCATCCCGACGATTCCCCACACCACCGTCATGATGGCGAATTGGCGGACCACCTTGTAGTTATAGGCGGTACTGCTGGTTGTGTTCATGTATGGGTTCCCATCCACGGTTATTTGGCAGGCTTTACAGCGAGGCAAGCATGATTAATGGGCAAAGTGCCGGTATTGACGGGGATCAATGGGCGAAGGTCGGAAATGTCCCAGGCTTGCGCTGCGATCTTCCGCAGGTTGAGGGTAAGGACGGCTACAAGGGCTGCCTGATCCTGGCCCATGGCGCAGGTGCGCCGATGGACAGCGGGTTCATGGAGGAAATGGCGCAAAGGCTTGCGGCGCTTGGGGTCGCGGTAGTGCGCTTTGAGTTCCCGTACATGGCCGAGCGCAGGGTTACCGGCGGCAAGCGGCCGCCTAACCCGCAGAAGGTGTTGCTGGAATGCTGGCGCGAGGTGTACCGGCAGGTGCGACCTTTGGTCGCGGGTAAGCTGGCGGTGGGCGGTAAGTCCATGGGCGGGCGCATGGCTAGCCTGTTGGCCGACGAATTGGGCGCGGATGCGCTGGTGTGCCTGGGTTATCCGTTCTACGCGGTGGGCAAGCCGGAAAAACCACGGGTGGAACACCTGGCCGGGTTGCAGACGCCGACCTTGATCGTGCAGGGCGAGCGGGATGCGCTGGGCAACCGCGAAGCGGTGGCAGGGTATGCGTTGTCGCCGGCGATCGAGGTGAGCTGGCTGGTGGCAGGGGACCATGACCTGAAGCCGTTGAAGGCCTCAGGGTTCAGCCACGACCAGCATTTGCAGGCAGCGGCGCAGAGGGTGGCTGATTTCCTGAAGGGCTAGTACAGGATTCATGGCGGGCGAAGCCCGTGCCATCCAGTGCGCCGCCTGCCTCGCGGGCAAGCCGCGTTAGCGGTTGAAGCGCTCCACCAGCGAATACTGGCTGCCCGCCGTGCTGGTCAGTTCCTCGCTAAGCAGTGCCGAGTGCTGGGCCTGCTCGGCGGTCTGGTCGGCCAGTTCGGCGATGGTGCTGATGTTGCGGCTGATTTCGTCGGCCACTGCGGTCTGTTCTTCGGTGGCTGCAGCAATCTGGGTGGCCATGTCGGTAATGTTGGCCACCGCTTCGCTGATGCCGACCAGCGCCTCGTCGGCTTGCATCACCCGGTCGACGCCTTCCTGCGCCTGGCGGTGGCCTGTTTCCATGGTTAGCACGGCGTTGCTGGCGGTTTGCTGCAGCTTGGCGATCAGGCCGTGGATCTGCCCGGTGGACTCGGCAGTGCGCTGGGCCAGCTGGCGTACTTCATCGGCCACCACAGCAAAGCCACGGCCCATTTCCCCGGCACGCGCGGCTTCGATGGCGGCGTTCAGTGCCAGCAGGTTGGTCTGGTCGGCGATGCCTTTGATCACATCGACCACGCCGCCAATCTCATCGCTGTCCTTGGCCAGCTGGGTAACCGTCTGGCCGGTTTCACCCACCGCGGTCGACAGG
Source organism: Pseudomonas sp. NPDC090592 (assembly GCF_044769185.1). Lineage (NCBI taxonomy): Bacteria > Pseudomonadati > Pseudomonadota > Gammaproteobacteria > Pseudomonadales > Pseudomonadaceae > Pseudomonas > Pseudomonas sp. NPDC090592. The sequence continues at coordinate 75,293 of NZ_JBIVXJ010000017.1, read as the reverse complement.
CGCTCGATGGCCTCGCGGGTTTCCCCGGCAATCTGCCGGCCCTGGCTGGTCAGGCGGTTGGCTTCCTGGGTGGCGTCGGCGGTGCGTTGTACGTGGTTGGCCACTTCCTGGGTGGTGGCGGCCATCTGGTTGACGGCAGCGGCGACTTGTTCGGTTTCCACCCGCTGACGTTCCAGCCCCGAGGAGCTCTTGTGCGCCAAGGCGTCCGACTGGCGGGCCTGTTCGCTGAGGTGTTCGGCACTGTCCTGCAGCCGGGTCAGGCAGGTTTTCAGGCGGGCGTCCTGGCTGAGCATGGCCATTTCCAGGCGCGCCTGCACACCACGGCTGTCGGTGAACATCTGTGCGATCAGCGGGTCGGAGGTGGTCTGCTCGGCCAGGCGCAGCAGGCGCTTGAGGCCGCGTTGCTGCCAACTCAGGCCCAGCAGGCCCAACGGGATGGACAGCCCGGCGGCCAAGGCAAAGCCCCAGGAGTGGCCAAGCCAGTTGCCGATCAGGAACCCTGCCTGGCTGATCAGGATGAACGGCAGCCAGTCCTGCAGCACCGGCAACCACTTGTCGCGGCGCGGTACCGGCGGTTTGCCCTGGTTGATGCGCTGGTACAGCGCCTCGGCACGACGGATCTGCTCGGCGGTGGGCTTGACCCGCACCGACTCGAAGCCAACGACCTGGTTGTTGTCGTAGATCGGCGTGACGTAAGCGTTGACCCAGTAGTGGTCGCCAGACTTGCAGCGGTTCTTGACGATGCCCATCCACGGCTGGCCCTGCTTGAGGGTTTGCCACATATGGGCAAACACCGCAGGCGGAACGTCAGGGTGACGCACCAGGTTGTGCGGCGCGCCCGTCAGCTCTTCGCGGGTGAAACCACTGATCTCGATGAAGGCATCGTTGCAGTAGGTGATCATACCCTTGGCGTTGGTGGTGGAGATCAACCTCTGCTGGGCAGGGAAAGTCCGTTCTCTCTGGGTAATCGGCTGGTTGTTACGCATGGGTGGATAGTCCGCAAGGCTTTCGAGAGGTATCGGCAAGGGACTGGTTTTATTGAATGATTATTTAACGTGCCTGGTTTGAAGTGTTCGCCGTCAAGGCGATGGCGCCTGTGAGATCGAGCGCCGCCCGCGCGGCGCTTCGCAGCACAAGGCTGCTCCTACATTTGTTTCGGGCCAATTATTTCTGTGAGATGTGCGCGAACGCCTTGGCGCATCGCTCGATATCGTGTCCTACAAACAAAAAGGTCGCGCGCGCCTGCCACAGGCGATACTGGCCCGAAACAAATGTAGGAGCAGCCTTGTGCTGCGAAGCGCCGCGCGGGCGGCGCTCGATCTTACAGGCGCTGCTTATCTCCAGCCAGGCACCTCAGCCCGCAATCAACTGCCGCAACACATAATGCAGAATCCCCCCCGCCTTGAAGTACTCCACCTCATTCAACGTGTCGATCCGGCACAACACCTCGATCTGCTCCAGCCGCCCATCCTCGTGGGTGATGCGCAACGGCAGGCTCATGCCCGGGCGGATCTGCGCACCGTCCAGGCCCAGCACATCGATCCGCTCCTTGCCGGTCAGCCCCAGCTGCTTGCGGTCGTTGCCTGCCTTGAACTGCAGTGGCAGCACACCCATGCCCACCAGGTTGGAGCGGTGAATGCGCTCGAAGCTCTCTGCCAGCACCGCCTTGATACCCAGCAGGTTGGTGCCTTTGGCCGCCCAGTCGCGGCTTGAGCCGGTGCCGTATTCCTGGCCGGCGATGACCACCAGCGGTGTGCCTTCCTGCTGGTAGCGCATGGCCGCGTCGTAGATCGACAGCTTCTCGCCACTGGGCACGTGCAGGGTGTTGCCGCCTTCTTCACCGGCCAGCATTTCGTTGCGGATACGAATGTTGGCGAAGGTGCCGCGCATCATCACTTCATGGTTGCCGCGCCGCGAGCCGTAGGAGTTGAAATCACGTGGCTCTACACCTTGCTCACGCAGGTAGCGCCCGGCCGGGCTGTCGGCCTTGATGTTGCCGGCCGGCGAGATATGGTCGGTGGTGACCGAGTCACCCAGCAGCGCCAGCACCCGCGCGCCCTGGATGTCGGCGATCCGTGGGGGTGGCCCGCCGATGCCGTCGAAGAACGGCGGGTGCTGGATGTAGGTAGAGTCAGCCTGCCACACGTAGGTGGCAGCCTGTGGCACCTCGATGGCTTGCCATTGCGCATCGCCAGCGAACACTTCGGCATATTCCTTGTGGAACATCGCTGTGTCGACCTTGGCCACCGCTGCGGCAATTTCCTGCTGGCTGGGCCAGATGTCGCGCAGGTACACCGGCTGGCCATCCTTGCCGGTGCCCAGCGGGTCGCGGGTCAGGTCCAGGCGTACGCTGCCGGCCAGGGCGTAGGCCACCACCAGCGGCGGCGAGGCCAGCCAGTTGGTCTTGACCAGTGGGTGCACGCGGCCTTCGAAGTTGCGGTTGCCCGACAGCACCGAGGCCACGGTGAGGTCGGCGCTGCCGATGGCTTTTTCGATCGCTTCATCCAGCGGGCCGGAGTTGCCGATGCAGGTGGTGCAACCATAGCCGACCAGGTCGAAACCCAACTGGTCGAGGTAGGGGGTGAGCCCGGCTGCCTTGAAGTAGTCGGTAACCACTTTGGAACCTGGCGCCAGCGAGCTCTTGACCCAGGGTTTGCGTTGCAGGCCTTTTTCCAGGGCCTTTTTCGCCACCAGCCCGGCGGCCATCATCACACTGGGGTTGGAGGTGTTGGTGCATGAGGTGATTGCGGCAATCACCACGGCGCCATCGCGCAGGGTGTGGGTCTGGCCTGCATGGCTGTAGTCGATCTCGCCCGCCTGGTCGGCGTTGCCCACCGCTACGCCGCCGCCACCCTCGCTTTCCAGGCGGCCGACTTCCTTGGCCAGCGGCTTGGGCTGCAGTTCGATGAAATGGTCGAAAGCCTGGCTGACCTGGCCCAGCGCTACGCGGTCTTGCGGCCGTTTGGGCCCGGCCAGGCTGGCCTCGACCTCGTGCATGTCCAGCGCCAGGCTGTCGCTGAACAGCGGCTCCTGGCCTGGCAGGCGCCACAGGCCCTGGGCCTTGCAGTACTGCTCGACCAGTTGCACGGCCGCTTCGGGGCGGCCCGACAGGCGCAGGTAGTCCAGGGTGACCTGGTCTACCGGGAAGAAGCCGCAGGTGGCGCCATATTCCGGTGCCATGTTGGCGATGGTCGCACGGTCAGCCAGGGGCAACTCGGCCAGGCCATCGCCATGGAACTCGACGAATTTGCCGACCACGCCTTTCTTGCGCAGCATTTGCGTAACCGTCAGCACCAGGTCGGTGGCGGTGATGCCTTCGCGCAGCTTGCCGGTCAGTTTGAAACCGATCACTTCCGGGATCAGCATCGACACGGGTTGGCCGAGCATGGCCGCCTCTGCCTCGATGCCACCGACACCCCAGCCGAGCACGCCCAGGCCATTGATCATGGTGGTGTGCGAGTCGGTACCCACCAGGGTGTCGGGGTAGGCATAAGTGCGGCCATCCGCTTCACTGGTCCACACCGTGCGGCCCAGGTATTCCAGGTTGACCTGGTGGCAGATGCCGGTGCCCGGTGGCACCACGCGGAAGTTGTCGAAGGCGCTCTGGCCCCAGCGCAAGAAGGCATAGCGTTCGCCATTGCGCTGCATTTCGATATCGACGTTCTCGCCGAAGGCCTGCGCCGTGCCGTAATGGTCGACCATTACCGAGTGGTCGATCACCAGGTCCACCGGTGACAGCGGGTTGATACGTTGTGGGTCGCCGCCGGCCTTGGCCATGGCCGCGCGCATGGCGGCCAGGTCGACCACGGCTGGCACGCCGGTAAAGTCCTGCATCAGCACCCGCGCCGGGCGGTACTGGATCTCGCGGTCGGAGCGCCGCTCGCCCAGCCACTGGGCAATGGCGCGCAGGTCGTCGCCAGTGACGGTATGACCGTCTTCCCAGCGCAGCAGGTTTTCCAGCAGCACCTTCAGCGACATGGGCAGGCGTTGCAGGTCGCCCAGCTGCCGGGCGGCCTCGGTGAGGCTGAAGTAGTGATAGGTCTGGTCGCCGACCTGGAGGGACTTGAGGGTGTTCAGGCTATCGAGCGAGGGCATTGCCAACTCCTTCTGCGCCGGTGCCCGGCAACTACTCAAGGTTTGCCGGTGTCACCGCTCTGTATCGATCCGCACGGTACGGACCTGGCTGAGTGGTCAGGTTAGACCGCTTTGCGGCCCCTGACCCTTTTCTGGACCGGCGGGGCGTGTCGCTGGTTCCGATCTTCCTTTATCATCGCGGCCCTGCCGGCGCCTGTTGCGCGCCAGCCGTAGTGGAGTGAGAGATGAATACCCTGTTCATGCATTGCCGGCCCGGTTTCGAGGGCGAGGTGTGCGCCGAAATCAGCGAACATGCAGCCCGCCTGGGCATCGCCGGCTATGCCAAAGGCAAACCACAAAGTGCCAGCGCTGAATTTGTCAGTACCGAAGACGGCGGTGCCGAGCGGTTGATGGGGGCGTTGCGCTTCAACGAGCTGATTTTCCCTCGGCAGTGGGCCCGTGGCGGTTATGTCGAGCTGCCCGAGACCGACCGCATCAGTGTGCTGTTGGCGCAACTGGCCGAGTTGCCGGTGTTCGGCAGCCTGTGGCTGGAAGTGCTGGACAGCAACGAAGGCAAGGAGCTGTCCACCTTCTGCCGCAAGTTCGAAGTACCGCTACGCAAGGCCCTGGAAAAAGCCGGCCGCCTGGTCGAAGACGCCAGCCGCCCACGCCTGCTGCTCACGTTCATCAGCGGCCGACGGGTGTTTGTCGGCGTTGCTCCGGCCAATAACAGCGCGTTGTGGCCCATGGGCATCCCGCGGCTGAAGTTCCCGCGAGAGGCGCCCAGCCGCTCGACCCTCAAGCTGGAAGAGGCCTGGCACCAGTTCATCCCGCGTGAGCAGTGGGAGCAGCGTTTGGGCGACGACATGACCGGTGTCGACCTGGGCGCCTCGCCGGGTGGCTGGACCTACCAGCTGGTTCGTCGCGGCATGCTGGTGACAGCCATCGACAACGGGCCGATGGCCGAAAGCCTGATGGACACCGGCCTCGTCCAGCATCTGATGGCTGATGGTTTCACCTGGCAGCCAAAGCAGCCGGTGGACTGGATGGTGTGCGACATTGTCGAGAAGCCGGCGCGTACCGCCTCGCTGATCGAAACCTGGCTGGGCGAGGGGTTGTGCCGCGAGGCGGTGGTCAACCTGAAGTTGCCGATGAAGCAGCGCTATGCCGAAGTACGCCGGTTGCTCGACCGCATGGATGCGACCTTCAAGGCACGCAAGATCAGGGTGTCGATTGCCTGCAAGCAGCTTTATCACGACCGAGAGGAAGTGACTTGCCACCTGCGCCGGTTGGACTCGAAGCCTCGGTGAGGGCTAGGGGTGCATGGCTTGGGTTGGGTGTTTGCATTGAGATCGAGCGCCGCCCGCGCGGCGCTTCGCGGGGCAAGCCCGCTCCCACATTTGTTGCAACGTGCCAAACCTGTCAGGCCATGGTTGCCAGCCTTTGTTGCCTTGACGCAATTTCTTGGCTGGCGCTAGTGCCGCCTTATCCGCCTTCAGTCTGGCACCAAGGCTGACAACGCCTCTTCCACAGGCATGGCCACGTTGCAACAAATGTGGGAGCGGGCTTGCCCCGCGAAGCGCCGCGCGGGCGGCGCTCGATCTCAATGCAAACACCGACCTCAAGGCATGCACCTGAAACCCTTGGTCAACTAGACGCTATGCGCGACAATGACGATCATTTGCGGAGCCCTCCATGACCGATTTCACCCCCGACGCCATCCTCGACGCCACCGGCCTGAACTGCCCGGAACCGGTAATGATGCTGCATCAGCACGTGCGTGACCTGGCCGCTGGTGGCCTGCTCAAAGTCATCGCCACCGACCCGTCGACCCGCCGCGACATCCCCAAGTTCTGCAACTTTCTCGGCCACGAACTGCTGCAACAGCAGGAAGACGCCGGCACCTTCCTGTACTGGATTCGCAAAAAAGCCGACTGAAGCGCTCTGGAACACACCCCGCGTTGCGCCTACACTGCGTTCCCCAGACAGGAGAGCGCCATGCTGATAGTTGCCGACGAGAATATCCCGCTGCTCGATGCCTTCTTCCAGGGTTTCGGTGAAATCCGCCGTTATCCGGGCCGAAGCCTCGATGCCGCCAGCGTCAAGGACGCCGATATCCTGCTGGTGCGTTCGGTAACCAAAGTCGACCGCCAATTGCTCGAAGGCAGCCGTGTACGCTTTGTCGGCACCTGCACCATCGGCACCGATCACCTCGACCTGGATTACTTTGCCGAGGCCGGCATCCGCTGGAGCAGCGCGCCGGGCTGCAATGCCCGCGGCGTGGTCGACTATGTGCTGGGCAGCCTGCTGACCCTGGCCGAACTGGATGGCGTGGCACTGCCCGAGCGCGTGTACGGTGTAGTAGGTGCGGGCGAAGTGGGTGGCCGCCTGGTGCGGGTGCTGCATGGCCTGGGCTGGAAGGTGCTGGTGTGCGACCCGCTGCGCCAGGCCGCCGAAGGTGGCGACTACGCCAGCCTTGAGACGATTTTGCAGCAATGCGATGTGATCAGCCTGCACACCCCGTTGCAGCGTGGTGGCGAGCACCCGACCTGGCACCTGCTGGGCCCGGCGCAGTTGGCTCGGTTGCGCCCGGGCGCCTGGCTGGTCAACGCCAGCCGCGGCCCGGTGGTGGACAACGCTGCCCTGCGTGAGCTGCTGCTGGACCGTGAAGACGTGCATGCGGTACTGGACGTATGGGAGGGCGAGCCGCAGGTCGACCTGCAACTGGCCGACCTGTGCACCCTGGCCTCGCCGCACATTGCCGGTTACAGCCTTGACGGTCGCCAGCGCGGAACGGCGCAGATCTATCAAGCGCTGTGCCGCTTCCTCGGCGTGGACGAGCAGGTGCAGCTGGCCGACTTGCTGCCCCGGCCCCCGCTGGCGCAGGTTGAGCTGGACGCCAGCACCGACCCGGCATGGGCATTGGCGACCCTGTGCCGCGCCGTGTATGACCCGCGTCGCGACGATGCCGATTTCCGCCGCAGCCTGAGCGACGACCCGCAGCAGCAGCGGGCGGCGTTCGACCAGTTGCGCAAGCAGTACCCGCCTCGGCGCGAGATCGAAGGGCTGGCAGTGCGCTTGCGTGGCGAGTCGCCGCAGTTGGCGCAACTGGTCAGCGCCCTGGGTGCGGAGTTGGTCTGATTGCAGGTTGAAAACGGTGCCGGCCTCTTCGCGGGTAAACCCGCTCCCACACAGGGATCGCGCAGCCCTTCAGAGCGGTGTGAACCTGTGGGAGATTGCCCAGCCCATTGGGCTGCGCTGTCGCGCAGAGAACTGATGCCGAGCTCACCGCCTACCCTGTGGGAGCGGGCGTGCCCGCGAAGAGTCCAACGCGGTGCATGGCACCGGCTGCGCCGGTGTTCGCGGGCACGCCCGCTCCCACAGGGTCCCTGCTAAATCAGTAAGTGATACGCAGTTCTATGAGCGGGTTTACCCGCGAAGTGGCCGGCACAGGATTCAGGCCAATAAAAACCCGGCGCCAGGGCCGGGTTGGAAAAAAATTCGCCGATCAACCTTTGCGAACGCGCTCGCCCCGGCTTTCTTCCAGGGCCTTGCAGGCCTGCTGGATCATTTGCTCGGTGATTGGCACTTCGCGCCCTTGGGCGTCGATGATCGAGCCGCACACCTTCGGTTGCGGGGTGGTCTTGGGCTTCTGGTTGTCGCTGCCATGCTGCAAGCTCATTCGGTGTCTCCTCATCAGGTTCTGGCCCAGGATAGCCCTGAGCCGTGACTGGCCTGTGACTGTTTGCGTATCACGCTGGAAACAGTCCAACAGAAACGCTGTGAAAGCTCCATAGTCTGGTTAGACCGATAGGCTATAGCAACCGGTACGCGTTCCCCGGGCCCGGATGAGTGGTAGTCTGCGGCTTCCCTGCCATTGTGGTCGTCGCTATGCCCGAATCGGTTTCCCCAGGCCAACGCCGCGCCTTGCGCCTGGCCTGGCAGTTCATCCGCCCCTATCGCCGGCAAGTGCTGCTGGCCTTGCTGGCGCTGGTGGTCACCGCCGCCATCACCCTGTCCATGGGCCAAGGCATTCGCCTGCTGGTAGATCAGGGCTTCATGACCCGCTCCGCACATCAGCTCAACCAGACCATCGGGCTGTTCCTGCTGCTGGTGCTGGCCCTGGCGGTGGGCACATTCAGCCGTTTCTACCTGGTGTCTTGGATTGGCGAGCGATGTGTAGCGGATATCCGCCGTGCTGTCTTTGACCATCTGATTGGCCTGCACCCTGGCTTTTTCGAGGACAACCGCAGCTCCGAGATCCAGTCGCGGCTCACCGCCGACACCACGCTGCTGCAATCGGTCATCGGCTCGTCCCTGTCGATGTTCTTGCGCAACGCGCTGATGGTGATCGGTGGCGTGGTGCTGCTGTTCATCACCAACCCCAAGCTCACCAGCATCGTGGTGGTGGCCCTGCTGTTGGTGCTGGCGCCCATCCTGCTGTTCGGGCGCCGGGTACGCAGCCTGTCACGGCAGAGCCAGGACCGGGTGGCCGATGTGGGCAGCTACGTGGCCGAAACCTTGGGGCAGATCAAGACGGTACAGGCCTACAACCATCAGGCGCATGACCGCGAACTGTTCGCCGGCACGGTCGAGGCCGCATTTACCGTGGCCCGCAAGCGGATTGCCCAGCGTGCCTGGCTGATCACCCTGGTGATCGTGCTGGTGTTGGGGGCGGTCGGGGTGATGCTGTGGGTGGGCGGCATGGATGTGATCGCCGGGCGGATTTCCGCAGGCGAGCTGGCGGCTTTCGTGTTCTACAGCCTGATCGTCGGCAGTGCCTTCGGTACCCTCAGCGAGGTCATCGGCGAGTTGCAACGTGCAGCGGGCGCGGCCGAGCGGATTGCCGAACTGTTGGCGGCGCACAGTGCCATCCTGCCACCGGCCGTGGCGCAGGTGTTGCCGCAGCAGCGGGCCAGCGGGCGTATCGAATTGCAGCAGGTGGTGTTCGCCTACCCGTCACGGCCCACGGTGGCGGCCATCGACGGCCTGAGCCTGGCCATCGAGCCCGGGCAAACCGTGGCCCTGGTAGGCCACTCGGGGGCAGGCAAGTCGACCCTGTTCGATTTGTTGCTGCGCTTTTACGACCCTCAGCAAGGGCGCATCCTGCTTGATGGCCAACCACTTACCGAACTCGACCCTGACCTGCTGCGCCGCCATTTCGCCCTGGCCGCGCAAAACCCAGCCCTGTTCCGTGGCACGGTGGAGGCCAACATCCGTTATGGCCGGCCCGACGCGACCATGGCGCAGGTCGAAGCTGCTGCCCGCGGTGCGCATGCCGACGAATTTATCCGGCAGCTGCCACAAGGCTACCAGACGCTGCTTGGAGAGGGCGGCATTGGCCTTTCCGGCGGCCAGCGCCAACGCCTGGCAATTGCCCGTGCGTTGCTGGTGGATGCGCCAATCCTGTTGCTGGACGAGGCCACCAGCGCCCTCGACGCGCAAAGCGAGCACTTGATCCAGCAGGCGCTGCCCAGCCTGATGGCCGGGCGAACCACGCTGGTGATCGCCCATCGCCTGGCCACGGTGCAGCATGCCGAGCGCATCGCGGTCATCGACAAGGGCCGAGTGGTGGCGGTGGGCACCCATCGCCAACTGATCGAAGAAAGCCCGTTGTACGCGCGGCTGGCCGCCTTGCAGTTCACGACGGGGTAGCGTGTCGTGGCTTTGTAACAATTTTGTAGTAATTGCCTGAGAGTATCTGCCTCAACTGTTGCGTAAGTGCTCGGCCTGGCTGCCATTGCTTGATGGCAGCTTTTTTTTGGCCTGCCAACAAGGACATGGAATGTCTTACCTGGTGTTGCGGATGCGCGCCATTCCTTTCCTTCCGGTTTCGAGATCCACCATGTTGCGTAAATCCCTCAGAGTGCAAATTCTCTCGCTGCTCGGCGGCAGCCTGGCGGCGATGTTGCTGATCGCCCTGGTGTGTTTCCAGTTCCTGTCGTCCAGCGTGCGCGGCTACGCCGAGCTGGTCGACGGTCCGCTGCGGGCCTCGCAATTGATCGACGAAGCCAACCTGCAGTTCAAGATCCAGGTGCAGGAATGGAAGAACGTGCTGCTGCGTGGACGCCAGCCGGCAGACATGGACAAGTACTGGCAGCAGTTCCAGGACCGCGAACGGCAGGTGCAAGCGCTGCTCGGGCAGCTGATCGACAGCAGCGACGCAAGGCTGAAGGTGCCGTTGCAGCAACTGCGTGACAGCCACCGGCAGTTGGGCCAGGCCTATGCACAGGGTCGCCAGGCCTTCCTTGCGGCAGGTGGTGACCCGGTAGCCGGTGACCTGGCGGTGAAGGGCGTGGACCGTGCTGCCAGCGAGCAAATGAGTGAACTGGTCGAGCAACTGCGTGCCGATGCCCGGCAGCGCGCGGCCAGTATCAACGCCAGCGCCGAGCGCACGGTATGGCTGGGCCTGCTGGTGATGCTGGCCTCGGCGGTGCTGGTGGGGCTGCTTAGCCTGTGGCTGGTCAACCGCAGCCTGATCGAGCCGATCCGTCAACTGATCGAGTATGTCGCGCAGCTTAGCCAAGGCCGTTTTGCCGCCCGGGTGGACAGCCGCCGTGAGGACGAACTGGGGCGCCTGGCGCGCGCCGCCAATACCCTGCGGGACTTCCTTGCCGACACCGTTGGCCGGCTGCAGGACAACGCCCAGGAGCTGGAAGGTGCCAGCGGTCAGTTGCGCAACATCGCCGGCGACATGGCCCGCGGTACCCACGACCAGTTCCAGCGTACCGACCAGGTGGCCACGGCCATGCACGAGATGTCTGCCACCGCCCAGGAAGTCGCCCGCCACGCTGCCGAGGCTGCGCGTGCAGCTGACGACGCCGACCAGAGTGCCCAGGCAGGTGAGCAGGTGATGCAGCAGACCATCGATATCATTGGCGTGGTCAACCGCGAAATTGCTGGCACGGCAGCGGTCATTCGCGACCTGGAACATGACAGCACGCGGATCGGCAAGGTGCTGGAAGTGATCCGCGGTATCGCCGAACAGACCAACCTGCTGGCGCTCAACGCTGCCATTGAGGCAGCCCGCGCCGGTGAGGCCGGGCGTGGCTTTGCGGTGGTGGCTGATGAAGTACGCAGCCTGGCCCAGCGCACTGCAGCGTCGATTGCCGAGATCCACCAGATCATCGAAGCCGTGCAGTCGGGCGCGGTCGAGGCGGTCAAGGCCATCGAGAGCGGCCAGCAACGCAGTGAAGAGGGTGCCGAACAGGTGCAGCAGGCTGGGCAGATGCTGCAGCGCATCACCTTGGCGGTGGAAGCGATCCGCGACATGAACCGGCAGATCGCCACCGCGGCTGAAGAGCAGACCAGCGTGGCCGAGGATATCTCGCGCAACCTGATCGAAATCACCCGCATTGCCACCGCCAACCAGGAGGCCGTGCAGCATACCGAGCAGGCCGGGCAGCGCCTGCATGGCTTGTCGGGGCAGCTTGGCGAAGTGACCTCGCGCCTGAGCGCCTGACGGTTTTCAGGCACAAGAACCCGGCACAACAAAAAGCCCGCGCAAGGCGGGCTTTGTTGAAGAGGACCTGGTCGGAGAGACAGGATTCGAACCTGCGGCCTTCTCGTCCCGAACGAGACGCGCTACCTGGCTGCGCTACACTCCGATGAACAAAATCCTACTGCATCCCGTTTTTGCGTACAAGCCCTTGTTGTTTAAAGGGCCTTTGCCTGAACGGGGCCTATTTCAAAGCTCTTTCACGGTGCGGATCTGGTCTTTGTTCAGGCGCGTGCGCTTGCCATCCAGTTGCTCGAATTCGTAGAAACCGGAGTCTTCATCGTACTTAGGTGTGTCGGTGGCCTGGATCTCGCGACCATCGTTCAGTGTGATGACAGTGGGCGATGCGCAGCCGGCGAGGGCGCCCAGGCCCAGGGCAAGCAGGAAGGCGGGTAAGGTCCGTTGAATCATCGTGTTTCTCCAGTGCGATGGTGCTAGATGACTTTATGACGCAAGGCGTCCATGCAAGTTCCTTCTACACTGCAGCATAGCCTCAAGGCCAGGGTATTGATCAAGGGCATGGTCCATGCTGCCACGCTGCGCAGGGCATGCGCTGTGATATAACTGCGCCATTCCCTCTCCCAGTGACGGACCCCCATGAAAGCCAAGGCTGATACCCCCTTCGTGCCGCTGAACATCGCCGTGCTCACGGTCAGCGACACCCGAACCTTCGACACAGACACATCCGGGCAGCTGTTCGTCGACCGCCTGGGTGCGGCCGGCCATCGCCTGGCCGAGCGTGTGCTGCTGAAGGATGACCTGTACAAGATCCGCGCGCAGGTTGCTACCTGGATTGCCAGTGACAGTGTACAAGTGGTGCTGATTACCGGCGGTACCGGCTTTACCGGCCGCGACAGCACGCCCGAGGCCGTTGCCTGCCTGCTGGACAAGCAGGTCGAGGGCTTTGGTGAACTGTTCCGGCAGATTTCCGTGGCCGACATTGGCACCTCCACCGTGCAGTCGCGTGCCTTGGCCGGGCTGGCCAACGGCACCCTCGTATGCTGCCTGCCGGGTTCGACCAACGCGGTGCGCACGGGCTGGGATGGCATCCTTGCCGAGCAGCTGGATGCCCGCCATCGGCCGTGCAACTTCGTGCCGCACCTGAAGCAGGCAGCGGCCTGTGCCAGCCGTGGTTGAGGCCAGCCATGCACGGCCACTGATGCCGGTGGAACAAGCCCTGGAGCAACTGCTGGCGCTGGCCGAGGCGGCACCAGTGCGCGATACCGAGAACCTGCCGTTGGCCGAGGCCGAGGGGCGGGTGCTGGCCACCGACCTGGTGGCCTCGCTCGACCTGCCGCCCTGGCCGAACAGTGCCATGGACGGCTATGCCTTGCGCCTGGCCGACTGGCAGGGCCAGCCACTGCCGGTCAGCCAGCGTATTTTTGCCGGCCATGCGCCACAGCCGCTGCAGCCGGGCACCTGCGCGCGGATCTTTACCGGTGCACCCGTGCCGGAAGGTGCCGACTGCGTCGAGATGCAAGAGAACACCGAAGTGCTCGACGATGGGCGGGTCCGCTTTCTCGAAGCGTTGCAAACCCAGCAGAACATTCGCCCCCAAGGCCAGGAAACCCGCAAGGGCGAGCAGGTGATGAGCGCCGGCACCCGGCTGGGGCCGATCGAGCTGGGCCTGGCTGCAACCCTGGGTCACGGCCGCCTGGACGTGATACGCAAGGTGCGGGTGGCGGTGCTTTCCACGGGTGATGAACTGGTCGAACCCGGCCTGCCGCTGGGCCCCGGGCAAATCTACAACAGCAATCGTCGGCTGCTGGTCAGCTGGTTGCAACGGCTGGGCTGCGACGTGGTTGATGCAGGCATCCTGCCGGATGACCTGGCCCGTACCCGTGCTTGCCTGGCCTCGTTGGGCGATGTTGACCTGATCCTGTCTACCGGTGGCGTCTCGGTGGGGGAGGCCGACTACCTCGGGGCTGCCCTGCGCGAAGCTGGCGAGCTGGCGTTGTGGAAGCTGGCGATCAAGCCGGGCAAGCCACTCACCTTCGGCCACTTCCAGGGCGTGCCGGTGATCGGCCTACCAGGCAACCCGGCCTCGACCCTGGTCACCTTCGGCCTGCTGACCCGGCCCTACCTGTTGCGTCGCCAGGGCGTGACCGATGTCACGCCGCTGCAGTTCGACATGCAAGCGGGCTTCGACTGGCCCAAAGCCGGCACGCGGCGTGAATACCTGCGTGCTCGTATCGAGCAGGGCCAGGTGCGCATCTACAAGAACCAGAGCTCCGGCGTGCTGCGTAGCGCAGCCTGGGCGGAAGGGTTGGTGGAGGTGCGTGAGGGGCGCACGCTGAAGCAGGGCGACAGCGTGCCGTTCATTCCCTTCAGCGAGCTACTTGGCTGAGCGGCCCAGCCAGGCATTGCCCAGCGGCGCAGCCTCGGCTGGCGCTACCTGGGCCAGGCGCATGTGCACGTTCTCCAACTGCTGGGCCGCCACGCTCCAGTCGTGGCGTTGCCGGGCGAACTGCCGCCCGGCATCGCTCAACTGGCTCATGCGCCACGGCTGGTTGAGCAGTTGGGTGATCAGCAGTGCCAGTTGGTCGCCGTCATCGCTGCCCAGGTAATGCTCACCGTTGTTTGCTGCCAGGCCCGATACACCTTTGCCGGTGGTAATGACCGGCAGGCCTGCGGCCATGGCCTCCAGGATTTTTACCTTGGAGCCGCCGGCATAGCGCAACGGTGCGAAGAACAGTGCCGAACGCTTCTGCAGTTCACGCAGGTCGGGGCGATAGCCGAACCATTCGATGCGCGGGTCGTTCCAGTGCAGTTTCCAGCTGGCCGGCAGCGCATGCCCTGCAATGGCCAGGCGTACCGCCGGGTTGCTCATCCATACCTGCGGCATGATGTCTTCCAGGGCCCACTCGATGGCCTCCAGGTTGGCGCCATACTCGAAGTTACCGACAAACAGCAGACGCTGGCTGTGCAGCGCCGGTTGCACGTGCTGGTAGAAATCACAATCCACACCATTGACCACCACGTTCACCGGGCGCCCGCTGATTTGTGTGATCAGCTCGGCATCGTGGGCGCTGACCGCTACCAGTTCGGTGGGCTGGCGTAGCACGCGGTTTTCCCAGCGCCGGTAGCGCCAGCGGTCAAAGGCGTTGAGTGGGCGCAGCCACAGGGGCAGGCGGTCGTGGCAGGCGCCGCCCATCACCGACTCAAGGGTGTGCTCGCTGAGCATGTACGGCAGCCCATGGGCCTGCAGGGCTTTTTCGAAGGGCTGGAAGCTGTAGCTGTGCTCGATCTGGATCACATCCCAGGGTTCGTCCAGCAATTGCTCGAAGCGGTGCCGCAGGCAAGGGGACAGGCCGTTGATGATCGCCCGCATGGGGTAGTCGATGATCGGCGAGGCCAGCAGGTTCAGCGGGCTGTGCAGTGGCCGACGGGGTAGCACGATCAGCCGTTCGAGTAGCGGCTCCAGGGCTTCACGGGCCGTATCGCAGAGGGGAACTTTCGACTGCACCAGCAGGGTGATGCGGTGGCCCTGCTGTGCCAGCGCACGCATCAGGTGGTATTGCCGGGTCTTGCTGCCGCTGGTGGTCGGCCAGGGCAGGTAGGGCAGTGTCCAGAGAATGCGCATGACCCGGAACCCTCAATAAAGGCTGCAGATAGCAAGACGCGCCCGTTGGCAGCAAGGCGTAGCCGCTGTCGGGGCGCGTCCATGGCAGGGTTGAATTCGGCCCGGCACCAGAAGTCAAAAGGCTGACCTTTGTGGAGCAAATGTGTGCCCGGGTCAAAAACTCGTCAAAAGTTCATTTTCTGAGCATAGCCGCGCATTCTCGGCTGTGGGGAAAAGACCCTGCTGGCTGCGCAATTTTTTTGCAGGCATGCAACGATCTTCACGGCGGCGTGGTCGAGATCAGGGTTGGTCAACTTCACGGAGAGGCGCGATGCAAGGGCGCAAGGCAATGCTGATCCTGCACGGCAAGCAGGCAATGAACGAAGAACTGCGCAGTGCCGTGTACGAACTGCGCGAGAGCGGCTGGCCGTTGGATGTGCGAGTGACCTGGGAGGGTGGCGATGCCCAGCGACTGGTTGCTGAGGCGTTGGCTGCCGGCTACACCCACATTGTCGCGGGCGGCGGGGACGGCACGTTGCGCGATGTGGCCGAAGCCATGGGCCTGGCCGGTGGCCAGGCCAGCCTGGCCTTGTTGCCGCTGGGCACGGCCAACGATTTCGCCAAGGCTGCCGGCGTGCCCCTGGAGCCTGCCGCAGCATTGAACCTGCTCAATACCCCAGCGCAGCCCATCGACCTGGGCCAGGCCGGCGACCAGTTGTTCCTCAACATGGCCACGGGTGGGTTCGGCAGCCAGGTCACTGCCAACACCTCCGAAGACCTGAAGAAAGTACTGGGTGCCGCGGCCTACCTGTTCACCGGGCTGTCGCGCTTCAGCGAACTGCAGGCAGCCTCGGTGGAGCTGCAAGGGCCTGACTTCCACTGGCAGGGGAGCTTGCTGGCGCTGGGCATCGGCAATGGTCGCCAGGCCGGGGGCGGGCAGGTGCTGTGCCCCGAGGCGGTGGTGAACGATGGCTTGCTTGACATCGCCATCCTGCCCGCGCCACAGGAGGTGGTCGGGGCCCTGCGCGACCTGCTGGCCGGTGACGGACTGTTCGTGCGCGCCAGGTTGCCCTGGGTCGAGATCAAGAGTTCGCAAGGCCTGGATATCAACCTCGATGGCGAGCCTTTGCAGGCCGACAACCTGCGTTTCCAGGCCAGGCCCGCCGCGTTGCGCTTGCACCTGCCGGCCGGGTCGCCGTTG
This sequence comes from Pseudomonas sp. NPDC090592, assembly GCF_044769185.1. Taxonomy (NCBI): domain Bacteria; kingdom Pseudomonadati; phylum Pseudomonadota; class Gammaproteobacteria; order Pseudomonadales; family Pseudomonadaceae; genus Pseudomonas; species Pseudomonas sp. NPDC090592. The sequence goes on along the minus strand of NZ_JBIVXJ010000017.1, from coordinate 58,958 downwards.
CTCAGTCGTCCAGGCTGATGATTTTTTCGCGTACGGCGAACAGTACCAGGCCGGCCACATCATGAATCTGCAGGCGTTTCATGATTTGCGAGCGGTGGGTTTCCACGGTCTTGATCGACAGGCCCAGGCCATTGGCGATTTCCCGGGTGGACTTGCCGCGCACGATCAGGCGCAGGATTTCCAGTTGTCGCGCAGTGAGGTTATGCCGCTCGCCTGCGGCGTGCTTGCCCTGCCTGGTGTGCCGTAGTGCCTGGTTGATGACAGTGTGGGCGATGGCCGGGCTGAGGTAGCGCTCGCCATTGCGCACTGCGGCCAGGGCCTGTTCCAGTTCGGTGGCGCTGGTGTCCTTGAGCAGGTAGCCGTGGGCGCCGCTTTCCAGGGCCCGCATGATCAGGTCCGGGTCGGTGTGCATCGACAGGATCAGCACCTTGCAGTTGCTGCCGCTGGCGCGCAGCAGGGTGAGGGCGTCCAGGCCGCTGGTCGAGCGCATGGAAATGTCCAGCAAGATGATGTCCGGCGCCAGTGTGCGCACCTGTTCAAGCAACTGGCCGCCATCGTCGGCTTCACCGATCACGTCATAGCCGGGAATGTCGCAGACCAGTGCGCGCACACCCGCCCGGATCAGCGAATGGTCGTCTACCAGCAGCAGTCTACAGGTCATGGTCGGTGATACTCCTGGCACGTTGCTGGGTGCGCGCTGGCCACGGGAACACCGCTTCGATGCGCGTGCCCAGGCCAGGCTGGCTGGTGATGTCGAGGCAGCCCTGCAACGCGGTTACCCGCTCCTGCATGCCGGTCAGGCCGCGCTGGCCAGCCTTGGCCGGGTGCCTGGCCGGTACGAAGCCTTGGCCATCGTCGTGAATCGACAACGCCAGCCCCTCGGCGGTGCGCTGCAAGCGGATGACCAGGTTATTTGCCTGGGCGTGACGCAGCATGTTGGTCACGGCCTCCTGGGTAATGCGGAACACCGCCATGGCCACCGCCTCGTCGATACCCCCCAGGCGTTGGTTGCACGCCAGGCTCCAGTGCACACCGCTGCTGGCCAGGGTGCGCACCAGGTGCTCGCGCAGGCTGGCTTCCAGGCCAAGGCTCGCCAACTGCCGCGGGTTGAGCAGGGCGGACACGTCGCGCACATTCCCCAGGGTGTCATCCAGCGTGCTGCGCAATGCGTTGCAGTGGCCCTGAAGTTCCTCGGGCATACGCCCTTGCAACCATTGCAGTTGCAGCTTGGCGGCGGTAAGCAATTGCCCGATATCGTCGTGCAGTTCCCGGCTCAGGTGTTGGCGCTCGTCTTCCTGCACCTTGAGCATGCGCTCGGCCAGTTCTGCCGGGCGCAGGCTGATCGACCTGGCACCCAGGCCAAGGTAAGCGGCGGTACCCAGCGTAGCGACCAGCTGCAGCACCAGCAGGCTGGTCGGGATTGACTGGTTGGCCAGGTACAGCACCAGGTTGGCGACCAACGAGGCCACGCCCAGGCCGACCGTCACCCAACGCAGCAAGGCAACACGGGAGCAACAACGCACAGAAGTCTTCAAGCGTGGGAACATAGGTAGGGAAGCCACTGAAGTATTGCTGATGGAGGCCTTGCACAATGCTGTTCAGAGGCTTTGGCGCAGTACTTTCGATGTTTTTTCGAACGCGTTGTCTTTCAACCGCTATTCAGGTTGCAAGCGTTTATGGACGCGCATATTACCACTTCGCACTGCTTCGGTCGCGGCGGGAAACGCTTTGAAACGCCTGAAATTCCGGCGGTTTCGGGTAGCAAAATGCCACCTTTTAATCCCGCGTCATGCACTTGCATCACAACTAACGCGGCAATGAATCAACAGCGCCCGCCGAAAACTTGGTGAACTTCCCAAGTTCGACAGTGGCGGGGCTTGAATGAACGGGCTTAGTTGCACTTTGCATCAGGATGATACGGTGTGTTTGAGTGCGTGTGGAATGTGCCAGCGGCGACCTCTTCGTGCGGGTGGACGCACTCGCTACCTTGCTCGTTGCAGGCGGCGCAGGAGGCTGCGAGGGGTTGCCGTACGGCCTTGGCCAGGCTGTTCAGCAGGACCAGTTGCTCACCGATGTCCAGGTTCAGCCGCCCGGTACGGGTGTCGACCAACTCCAGTTGCCAGGCCAGTAAAGTAAGGCACTCCCCTACCACCGGCAGTGCTTCGCGTTGCAGGTAGCCGCCATGGCAGGCCGGTGCCAGCAGCTGTTGAAGGGCGGTGGTGTAGTGGGCAACTTCACGCAGGTCCAGGCGCGTGGCCTGCCTGGCCAGGCTGTCGAGGGCTTTGTCCAGGCAGCAGCACGCGTCCGGGTCATTGTCGATCAGTTCCAGATGTTGCAGGCATTCCTGGGCCTGGGTCAGCAATACCTGGGCATCCACCAGGTAACCCTGCAAGGCGTCATCGAACGATAAGGCAGTGTCCATCATCAGGCCCCCGCGCGTGGCGCAGGCGCAGGGGGCGGGCACGCCGAAACGATAGCTAGCAAAAGCCTGACTCCATTCATGCATTGAGAATGGCGTCACATTAATGGCTAAAGGATATCGCGAATATCAGGTTGCACCCGATGGCGGGTAAGGGTTTCCCTGATGTCGGGCTAGGGTGAGGAGCTTTTTCCAGCCCTGATGATTGACCGTGCGATACCCACAGTCAAGCATGATGTTAAAGTGATATCAGCCACTCTCGCGGCATTTTGCCGCAAGGGTCAAGGTGTGCGTGCAGCCGCCGATACAGGGTGGATGATTTCTCTTTTTTCGACTCAAGCCTGGGGGTTTTCCAATGGCTGGCATTCTCGACACGGTAGACCAACGCACGCAACTGGTGGGCGAGAACCGCCTCGAAATTCTCATGTTTCGCCTGGCCGGCCGTCAGCTGTTCGCGATCAACGTGTTCAAGGTGCAGGAAGTGCTGCAACTGCCCAAGCTGACCCTGATGCCCCAGCGCCACGCCTTCGTCTGCGGGGTGGTCAACCTGCGTGGCCAGACCTTGCCGGTGATCGACCTGTCCCAGGCGATCGGCATGCGCCCGCTGCAGCCGGGGCCGGACAGCACCATCATCGTCACCGAATACAACCGCTCGGTGCAGGCCTTCCTGGTGGGCGGTGTAGACCGCATCGTCAACATGAACTGGGAGTCGATCATGCCGCCGCCTACCAGTGCCGGCCGCCAGCACTACCTGACAGCCATCACCAAGGTCGATGAGAAGCTGGTTGAAGTGATCGACGTGGAAAAGGTGCTGGCCGAGATCGTGCCGTACAACGCCCGGGTCTCTGGCGAAAAGCTCGCCGACCCGGTACTGGCCCGGGCCCGCGGCCGCGAGGTGCTGCTGGTGGACGACTCCAGTGTGGCCCTGGCGCAATTGCGCGACACCTTGTCCCAGCTGGGGGTGAAGCTGCACGTGGCCAGTGACGGGCTGAAGGCGCTACGCATGCTCAAAGGCTGGGCCGATGCCGGCGAGGACGTGTGCGAGAAGCTGCTGATGGTGTTCACCGATGCCGAAATGCCGGAAATGGACGGCTATCGCCTGACCACCGAGATTCGCAGCGACGCCCGCTTGCGTCAGCTCTATGTCGTCCTGCACACCTCGCTGTCGGGTAGTTTCAACGAATCCATGGTGAAGAAGGTGGGTTGCGACAACTTCCTGTCCAAGTTCCAGCCTGATCGCCTGGTCGATGTAGTCAAACAACGCCTGCTGCTGGATACCACCACTGCGTGATCGCCAGGCCAGCCGGGTATAAGCTTGGCTTTTGGCATGACGCGAGGCGGCAGGGATGTTTGTCAGTGAGTTGTATCGATACCCGGTGAAGTCAGGGCAGGCGCAACGCCTGCAGGCTTCAAGGGTAGGGTTGTTGGGGTTGCAGGGCGACCGGCGCTGGATGGTGGTCGAGGAAGAAAATGGACGCTTCCTGACCCAGCGGGCCTGGCCGCAACTTGGCCAGCTTCAGGCGAGCGATGACAACAGTGGCCAGCTGCTGTTGCAGGCGCCCGGAAGGGCACCGTTGCAAGTGGCGGTACCGCCTGCCGACGACGCCCTGCGGGGTGTGACCATCTGGCGTGACACGCTGCGTGTACCGGACGCCGGCGATGCAGCTGCGGCCTGGCTGAGCGAGTTGCTGGGCAACGCCGTGCGCCTGGTGCATTGCCCGGAGCAGCGTGCGCGCTATCTGCCCAATGGTTATGGCTTCAACAGTGACCGCGCGGCGTTTCCGGATGGCTTTCCGTTGTTGCTGATTGGGCAGGGCTCGCTTGACGAGCTCAACCGGCGTATTGGCCGGCCCATGGAGATGCTGCGCTTTCGGCCCAATCTGGTGGTGCAGGGCGCAGAGCCGTTTGCCGAGGATGGCTGGAAGCGGATTCGCATCGGCAATCTGGAGTTTCGTGTGCTCAAGCCCAGTGTGCGGTGCATCTTCACCACGATCGATCCGGCTACCGGGGAGCGCAGTGCCGACCGCGAGCCGATGGCGACGCTGAAGACCTTTCGCGAGAAGGAGGGGGATGTGCTGTTCGGGCAGAACCTGGCGGTGGATGGCAGTGGGCAGCTGGAGGTGGGGATGCAGGTGGAAGTCCTGAAGTAGACAGGTTACCTGTCCCGGCCCTATCGCTGGCAAGCCAGCTCCCACAAGTCCTGCACAAGCCTTCGAACCTGTGTTGAACCTGTGGGAGCTGGCTTGCCGGCGATAGGGCCGGCACAGGCTCAGCAAATTTTACATGTCATCGAAATACCGCTCATGCCAATCCACCAGTGGCTGCGGCGAATTCAGCTTCTGCCCGTAGATCACCGAATACGACAGCACGTTCTGCACATACTGGCGGGTTTCGTCGAACGGGATGGACTCCACCCACACATCGAAGCTCAGGTGTTTGGCGCCCTTGAGCCACTGGCGCACACGACCGGGCCCGGCGTTGTAGGCCGCCGAAGCCAACACCCGGTTGCCGTTGAACTGGCTGTGCACCTGGCTCAGGTAGGCTGCGCCCAACTGGATGTTCTTGTCCGGGTTCAGCACCTGCGCGGGTGATGCCAGCGGAATGCTGAACTTGCGCGCAGTTTCCTTGGCGGTAGCCGGCATCAGCTGCATCAGGCCGCTGGCGCCCACCGGTGAGCGCGCATCCTCCATGAATGCACTTTCCTGGCGGGTGATGGCAAATACCCAGCTCGAATGCAGCCCGCGGACCTTGGCTTCGCGCACCAGGGTGTCGCGATGGGCCATCGGGAAACGGATATCCAGGTCGTCCCAGTATTGCGCCTGGCTGATGGTACGGATGGCCGGGAAGTACCAGCGCAGGTCGTAGCCCAGGCGGGCCTGGGCGACCATTTCGTCACGGGTGAAGTGGCGGCTCACGTGGTACCACTCGCGACGGCCTTCGACGATCTGGCCGCGGGCGTGGAACTCCAGGGCCCGGCGGATACCCGGCGTATTGCGCACCTTGTTGACCAGTTGTGGGCTCAGCAGCAGCGGCTTGTTGTTCAGCTGGTAAGGCGTTTGCGCCCGGTCGGCGGCGAGGAAACCATAGAAATCGCGCTCGCGTGCCACGGTCTTGTACAGCAGCGGGATCTGCGGGTTGTTCGGCTGTGCAAGCTCAAGGCTGCGCGCCTGCCAGTACTTCCAGCGGCTGCTGCTGGCCAGGTCCTGGGGCAGGCGCTTGGTCAGCTCGTAGGCGTCTTCCCAGCGGCCCAGGCGCAACAGCAGGCGCAGGCGCCATTCGCTGACGGTGTTATCGCGCAATTCAGGGTCGTAGCGGGTCATCAGGTCGAGTGCGCGCGGGTCGTAGCGGCGCGCCAGGGTCAGGCCGATCTCGCGGGCGATGGCGACCTTCTCGTCGCGGGAAAAGTGCATGCGCTGGGCGTAATCGTCGAGCAGTGACATGGCCTGCTCGGGGTCTTGCCGGGCCAGGCGGCGCAGGCCGAGGCTGACAACATCGGACATGGCTTCGTTGGCCGGGGTGAAGCGCGATGGCTGGTTGAGCAACTCAGGTTTTTGCGCCACATCGACCAGCAGGCGCCCCTGCGGGCCGAGGGTGGTCAGGGTCTTGACCAGGTTGTTGGCCAGCGCGTAGTTGCGCGCCTGTGCCGCCAGTTTGGTGCGCTCCCAGCGCTTGGCCTCGGTCAGCTGGCCTTCAGCTGCCCACATGCCGAACAGCGTGTCGCAGGCGGCAGGTTGCGACTTGCCGACGTTCCACAGTTTGTCGGCGGTGGCGTAGCCTTCGGCGCGCAGGCCGTGGCTGAGCTGATACTGGCCGTTGAGGCAGTCCAGTTCGGTGAAGTTGAGCTTGGGGTCGTAGTACTTGACGAAGGTGTTCCATTCGCCGCGTTCGGCCAGCCAACGCAGCCAGCGCAGTTTCATCCAGTTGGCCTGGGGCAGGTCGCCATGCTTGGCGAGGAAACCTTCGATTTCCTGGTTGCTGGCGGTTTTCAGGCGGGCAGTGAGTTCGTCGTAAGCCAGGTAGGGGGTCAGCGGGTAGTCGCTGAGGGCCTGCGCATAGCGCAGGTAGGGGCCTTTGTCGCCCTTGGCCAGTGCACGCTTGGCTTCGTCGTAATACTGGCGTTGCTGGGTGAGGTCGGTAGCCTGCGCCGCGCAGGTGGCAGCGGTGAGCAGCAGGCAGGATGCAATGTGTAACAGGCGGCTGCGCATGATACGTCCGGGCAGTTGAACCATGGGGTAGTGACGGCGGAGCCAGCACTGTTGGGAACAATTGCCTTAGCTTAGCCGTTTGCCGGCGGCGGGTGAAAGCACTGTGCTTGTATCGGGATATTAAGTTCGACCAGATGTCGCAAAGCCCTCGTCGGGTGGCCAGGCGGATGCCGTCGAGGGCCAAGTCAGGTAGAATGCGCGCCCGATTTATGGAGACCAACATGACCCTGCTCAAATTCAGCGATGTGTCCCTCGCATTCGGCGCCATGCCGCTGCTGGACAAAGTGTCCTGGCAGATCGCTCGTGGTGAGCGGGTGTGCATCATCGGCCGCAACGGCACCGGCAAGTCGAGCATGCTGCGCCTGGTCAAGGGCGAGCAGAAGGGCGACGACGGTGAAGTCTGGCGTGCCCCGGGCCTGAAGATCGGCGAGCTGCCGCAGGAACTGCCGGTGGCCGACGAACGTACGGTGTTCGATGTGGTGGCCGCTGGCCTGGACGGCGTAGGCGAATTGCTGGCGCAGTTCCATCACCTGAGCATGAACATCCAGGGTGACGAAGACCTGGAAAAGCTCATGCACGTTCAGCACGAGCTGGAAGCGCGTGATGGCTGGCGCCTGCAGCAGGTGGTGGAAAGCACCCTCAGCCGCCTGCAACTGCCGGCCGACAAGACCCTGGCCGAACTGTCCGGTGGCTGGCGCCGCCGTGTGCTGCTGGCCCAGGCGCTGGTATCCGAGCCAGACCTGTTGCTGCTCGACGAACCGACCAACCACCTGGACATCGGTGCCATCGCCTGGCTGGAAGAAGCCTTGCGCGGTTTCAACGGCGCGGTGCTGTTCATTACCCACGACCGTTCCTTCCTGCAGAACCTGGCTACCCGTATCCTGGAACTGGACCGTGGCGGCCTGATCGACTGGAATGGCGACTACGCCAGCTTCCTGGTGCACAAGGAGGCCGCACTGGCCGCCGAGGAAACTGCCAACGCGCTGTTCGACAAGCGCCTGGCCCAGGAAGAAGTGTGGATTCGCCAGGGCATCAAGGCCCGTCGTACCCGTAACGAAGGCCGCGTGCGTGCACTGAAGGCCCTGCGTGTGGAGCGTGGTGAGCGCCGTGAGCGCCAGGGCAAGGCCAATATCCAGATCGAAGCGGCGGAAAAGTCCGGCAAGCAGGTCATGGTGCTGGAGAACGTGAGCTTCCATCACCCGGACGGGCCGATGCTGGTCAAGGATTTCTCCATGGTCCTGCAGCGCGAGGACCGCATCGGCCTGCTCGGCGCCAATGGTACCGGCAAGACCACCTTGCTCAAGATGATGCTCGGTGACCTTGAACCGACCTCTGGCAAGGTTGAGCGCGGCACCAAGCTGGAAGTGGCCTACTTCGACCAGATGCGCCACCAGCTTGACCTGGAAAAGACCGTGATCGACAACCTGGCCGAAGGCCGTGACTTCATCGAGATCGACGGCCAGAACCGCCACGTGCTGAGCTACCTGGGCGACTTCCTGTTCAGCCCGCAGCGTGCGCGTACGCCGGTCAAGGCGCTGTCCGGTGGTGAGCGTGCACGCCTGCTGCTGGCCAAGCTGTTCAGCAAGCCGGCCAACCTGCTGGTACTCGACGAACCGACCAACGACCTGGACGTGGAAACCCTCGAGCTGCTCGAGGAAGTGCTGTCCAACTACAAGGGCACCGTGCTGATCGTCAGCCACGACCGGGCCTTCCTCGACAACGTCGTCACCAGCACCCTGGTGTTCGAAGGCGAGGGCAAGGTGCGTGAGTACGTGGGTGGTTACGAGGACTGGATCCGCCAGGGTGGCTCGCCGAAGCTGCTGGGTGTCACCGAAAGCAAGAGCGGCAAATCGGCGCTCAACAGCGCGGTGGTAGAGAAGGTCGAGGCCAAGCCTGCGCCCGTTGCTGCGCCGGTGGTGGAAGAAGCGCCGAAGAAGAAGCTCAGCTACAAGCTGCAGCGTGAGCTGGAGATGCTGCCAGGGCAGATCGACGAAGTTGAGCAGCGTATGGCTGAGGCTCAGGAAGAAGTGAGTGCGGCGGGCTTCTATCAGCGGCCGATTGCAGAAACCTCGGCAGTGCTGGCGAAGATCGAGAAGCTGCAGGGTGAGCTGGATGCCCTGGTAGAGCGCTGGGCCGAGCTGGAAGGCTGATTTGCGTTAGCCAGGCCCGGCCCTATCGCTGGCAAGCCAGCTCCCACAGGTGTTGCACTGCATTTGATAGCGGTGCGGTCCCTGTGGGAGCGGGCTTGCCCGCGAAGAGGCCGGAGCAGGTTAGAAAATCATTCCTTCTTCTGCAACCGCACTGCCAATACATCACACGGCGCCCCATGCAGCACGTCGTTGGCCGTGGAGCCCAGCAGCAACGCCAGGCCATGGCGGCCATGGCTGCCGACCACGATCAGGTCGCACTTCTGGTCCTTGGCCAACTGGTGGATTTCCTGGCGTGGCTGGCCGTAGGTCAGGTGCGAATCGCCGCGGTTGATATCCGGGTATTTGTTGAACAGGCGCTCCATGCGCTCCTTGGCCTGGTCGAACTGCTGCTGTTGCAGCTGCGACAGGTCCATCGGTACGTCACCGCCGAATGCCATGGCCATCGGCTCGACGATGTGCACCAGCGATACCTTGGCGCCTGAGGGCTCGGCGAGCTTCATGGCGCGCTTGATCACCGGGTCGCATTCTTCGGTCAGGTCGACGGCGACCAACAAATGTTCGTATTGCATGAGCGGTACTCCTGACAATCGCGATAGAAGAAGTATGGTCGCTTTCGGGCGGGTCTTCCGTGAAAAATGGCTAACCAGCTCATTTGCAACGCTTTATGGGATCTACTGATATGACGGTATTGCTGGTGGTGTCAATCCTTGCGCTGATTCTCAGCCCGCTTTCCTGGCTGCGTTCCTCGCGCAAGCAGAGCGAGCAGATGAAGCTGCGCCTGGAGGCGCGGCGCATGGGGCTGGCCATGCAGCTGGCGCCGCAGCAGTGGCCGCATTGGCTGGAGAAGGAGCCGCCAAGCCCTTGCCCGCAGTACCATCGGGCGCGGCGGCGTGGCCATGAGGACAGCTTCAGCTTCTGGCAGATAAGCCCTGGGGTGTGGTGGAACCAATGGCGTGAGCCCTGCGAAGACCCGCGCTTCATGGAGGCTCTGGCGCGCTTGCCGGCGAGCGTCTACAAGGTCGAGGCCGATGCGCGGATGATTGCGTTGTACTGGACTGAGCGGGGCGATACGGCTGTGTTGCAGGATGTTGCCTACGTCCTCGAAACCCTGGCCTGACAGCTGCTTCATGAGCTGACACCAATCCCTGTGGGAGCGGGCAAGCCCGCGAACACCGGCGCAGCCGGTGCCAGCCACCGCGGTGGATTCTTCGCGGGCACGCCCGCTCCCACAGAGAACGAGTTGAATTCAATAGCGCATAACGACAAAGCGGCGGCTTGGCAGATCCCCTGAAGGGGTGGGGTGCCAAGTCGCCGCTTTGCGTTCTGCTGTCGCAGAAAAGGCCAGGCAGGCCGGGTATTCACTCAAGCAAGTGCCAGTGTAGCCGCCCGAAGTCGCCGCGCAAGCGAAAAGTTGCAGCGTTCTTGCCGCAGTTGTGGTCAATCGCTGACATGAATGGTCGGCGATCACTGTCATCATGTTTTGTACCAAGACGATACAAAATGACCGGAAAGTCGCGTTTTCGCCGTGCTCGCGAGCATTTGACAACGCCGATCTTTTCGGAGAATGTGTGCACACCCAAATCAAACGGGCGTATGAATTGAGCGTTTGTATGTCATGACGCCAAGCCATACTTCCGACTAGCGCGCTGACGGGTGTGCCTGGGGCGGGGCAGATAGGCCTGCTTCTGCTGCAGCGATCGGCGTGTACAGTTCAGCTTCCATATCGTGGAGATCAGTTGATGATTTACGAAGGTAAAGCCATCACGGTTAAGGCTCTTGAAAGTGGCATCGTCGAGCTCAAGTTCGACCTCAAGGGTGAGTCCGTCAACAAGTTCAACCGCCTGACCCTGAACGAGCTGCGCCAGGCCGTCGACGCCATCCAGGCCGACGCCTCGGTGAAGGGCGTGATCGTCAGCAGTGGCAAGGACGTGTTCATCGTCGGCGCCGACATCACCGAGTTCGTCGACAACTTCAAGCTGCCCGAGGCCGAACTGGTCGCCGGCAACCTGGAAGCCAACCGCATCTTCAATGCCTTCGAAGACCTCGAAGTGCCGACCGTCGCTGCCATCAACGGCATCGCCCTGGGCGGCGGCCTGGAAATGTGCCTGGCGGCCGATTACCGGGTCATGTCCACCAGCGCCAAGATCGGCCTGCCGGAAGTCAAGCTGGGGATCTACCCGGGCTTTGGCGGTACCGTGCGCCTGCCGCGCCTGATCGGTTCGGACAATGCCATCGAGTGGATCGCCTCCGGCAAGGAAAACCGCGCCGAAGACGCCCTCAAAGTAGGGGCCGTCGACGCCGTGGTTGCGCCTGAGCTGCTGCAGGCCGGTGCCCTGGACCTGATCAAGCGCGCCATCAGTGGCGAGCTGGACTACAAGGCCAAGCGCCAGCCCAAGCTGGAAAAGCTCAAGCTCAATGCCATTGAGCAGATGATGGCCTTCGAAACCGCCAAGGGCTTCGTTGCCGGCCAGGCCGGCCCGAACTACCCGGCCCCGGTCGAAGCCATCAAGACCATCCAGAAAGCCGCCAACTTTGGCCGCGACAAGGCACTGGAAGTGGAAGCCGCAGGCTTTGCCAAGCTGGCCAAGACCTCGGTTGCCGAAAGCCTCATCGGCCTGTTCCTGAACGATCAGGAACTCAAGCGCAAGGCCAAGGCACATGACGAGATCGCCCACGACGTGAAGCAGGCCGCGGTGCTCGGCGCTGGCATCATGGGTGGCGGCATCGCTTACCAGTCGGCGGTCAAGGGCACCCCGATCCTGATGAAGGACATCCGCGAGGAAGCCATTCAGCTGGGCCTCAACGAGGCTTCCAAGTTGCTTGGCAACCGCGTCGACAAGGGCCGCCTGACCCCGGCCAAGATGGCCGAGGCGCTCAACGCCATTCGCCCGACCCTGTCCTATGGCGATTTCGCCAATGTCGACATCGTCGTCGAAGCCGTGGTCGAGAACCCGAAAGTGAAGCAGGCCGTGCTGGCCGAAGTGGAAGGCCAGGTGAAGGAAGATGCGATCCTTGCCTCCAACACCTCGACCATCTCCATCAACCTGCTGGCCAAGGCCCTCAAGCGCCCGGAAAACTTCGTCGGCATGCACTTCTTCAACCCGGTGCACATGATGCCGCTGGTGGAAGTGATCCGTGGTGAAAAGTCCAGTGAAGTGGCGGTCGCCACCACCGTGGCCTACGCCAAGAAAATGGGCAAGAACCCGATCGTGGTCAACGACTGCCCGGGCTTTTTGGTCAACCGTGTGCTGTTCCCGTACTTCGGCGGCTTTGCCAAGCTGGTCAGCGCCGGTGTCGACTTTGTGCGCATTGACAAGGTGATGGAAAAGTTCGGCTGGCCGATGGGCCCGGCGTACCTGATGGACGTGGTCGGCATCGACACCGGCCACCACGGCCGCGACGTGATGGCCGAAGGCTTCCCGGACCGCATGAAGGACGAGCGCCGCTCGGCCGTCGATGCGCTGTACGAGGCCAACCGCCTGGGCCAGAAGAATGGCAAGGGCTTCTATGCCTACGAAACCGACAAGCGCGGCAAGCCGAAGAAAGTCTTCGACGCCACCGTGCTCGACGTGCTCAAGCCGATCGTGTTCGAGCAGCGTGAAGTGACCGACGAAGACATCATCAACTGGATGATGGTGCCGCTGTGCCTGGAGACCGTGCGTTGCCTGGAAGACGGCATTGTCGAAACGGCCGCTGAAGCCGACATGGGCCTGGTCTATGGCATTGGTTTCCCTCCCTTCCGCGGTGGTGCGCTGCGTTACATCGACTCGATCGGTGTGGCCGAATTCGTCGCCCTGGCCGATCAGTACGCCGATCTGGGGCCGCTGTACCACCCGACTGCGAAGCTGCGTGAAATGGCCAAGAACGGCCAGCGCTTCTTCAATTGAGCGGTCAACGAGCTAGAGCGAGAGATTTGATATGAGCCTGAATCCAAGAGACGTGGTGATTGTCGACTTCGGTCGCACGCCAATGGGCCGCTCCAAGGGTGGCATGCACCGCAATACCCGCGCCGAAGACATGTCGGCGCACCTGATCAGCAAGCTGCTGGAACGCAACGACAAGGTCGACCCGAAAGAGGTCGAGGACGTGATCTGGGGCTGCGTCAACCAGACCCTGGAGCAGGGCTGGAACATCGCCCGCATGGCCTCGCTGATGACCCAGATCCCGCATACGTCTGCAGCGCAGACCGTCAGCCGCCTGTGTGGCTCGTCGATGAGCGCACTGCACACCGCTGCCCAGGCCATCATGACCGGTAACGGCGATGTGTTCGTGGTTGGTGGCGTGGAGCACATGGGCCATGTCAGCATGATGCACGGCGTCGACCCCAACCCGCACCTGTCCTTGCATGCCGCCAAGGCTTCCGGGATGATGGGCCTGACTGCGGAAATGCTTGGCAAGATGCATGGCATCACCCGTGAGCAGCAGGACCTGTTCGGCTTGCGTTCGCACCAGTTGGCCCACAAGGCCACGGTCGAAGGCAAGTTCAAGGATGAGATCATCCCGATGCAGGGCTATGACGAGAATGGCTTCCTGAAGGTGTTCGATTTCGACGAAACCATTCGCCCGGAAACCACCCTTGAAGGCCTGGCGTCGCTCAAGCCGGCGTTCAACCCGAAAGGCGGTACCGTCACTGCCGGTACCTCGTCGCAGATCACCGATGGTGCTTCGTGCATGATCGTCATGTCTGGCCAGCGCGCCATGGACCTGGGTATCCAGCCGTTGGCGGTGATCCGTTCGATGGCGGTGGCCGGTGTCGATCCGGCGATCATGGGCTATGGCCCGGTGCCGTCGACCCAGAAAGCCCTCAAGCGTGCCGGCCTGACCATGGCCGACATCGACTTCATCGAGCTCAATGAAGCCTTCGCTGCACAGGCCCTGCCAGTGCTGAAAGACTTGAAAGTGCTCGACAAGATGGATGAGAAGGTTAACCTGCACGGCGGCGCCATCGCCTTGGGCCACCCGTTCGGTTGCTCCGGGGCCCGTATTTCGGGCACCCTGCTCAACGTCATGAAGCAGAATGGCGGCACCCTGGGGGTGGCGACCATGTGCGTCGGGCTTGGCCAAGGTATCACCACTGTCTTCGAACGCGTCTGATCGCGTAGCGGGACAGCAGCCGGGGCCTTGTGCCCCGGTTTTTGTTTTTTTCAGGTTTAGTCAAGAGGGTGGGCAACATGCAGATACAACCAGGCGTATACCGGCATTACAAAGGGCCTGAGTACCGTGTCTTCAGTGTTGCGCGGCACTCCGAGAGCGAAGAGTGGATGGTGTTCTACCAGTGCCTGTATGGTGATTACAGCTTCTGGGTGCGGCCACTTTCGATGTTCCAGGAGTCTGTCGAGGTTGACGGCGAGCAAGTGCCACGCTTTGCTTTGGTCAAGGCCGAAGAAGGGCTGCCTGGGTTGCTGGGCAAGTCGCACGCGTGATCGTTCGAACTTGACCTCACACTTTTGCCACTATATATAGCGGTGCCGCGTCCGGCACCTGACGCGTTTTTTATCTTCAGATTCAGGAATACTCCGATCCATGGGCAAATCGCTGGTCATTGTGGAATCCCCGGCCAAGGCCAAGACCATCAACAAGTACCTGGGCAACCAGTACGTGGTGAAGTCGAGTATCGGCCATATCCGAGACCTCCCCACCAGCGGTTCGGCCAGCGCAAGCAAAGAGCCGGCCGCCAAGCGTGGCAAGGCTGCGGGTGAGGCGCCGGCCCTTTCGCCGAAAGAGAAGGCCCGCCGCCAGCTGGTGGCACGCATGGGCGTCGACCCCGATCATGGCTGGAAGGCCAAGTACGAGATCCTGCCTGGCAAGGAAAAGGTGATCGAAGAGTTGCGCCGCCTGGCCAAGGATGCCGACACCATCTATCTCGCAACCGACTTGGACCGCGAAGGAGAAGCCATTGCCTGGCACCTGCGCGAGGCCATCGGCGGCGACGACACCCGCTACAAGCGCGTGGTGTTCAACGAAATTACCAAAAAGGCCATTCAGGAGGCCTTCTCACAGCCGGGCGAACTGGATATCCATCGGGTCAATGCCCAGCAGGCGCGCCGCTTCCTCGACCGTGTGGTGGGTTACATGGTCTCGCCGCTGCTGTGGGCCAAGATTGCCCGTGGCCTGTCTGCCGGCCGTGTGCAGTCGGTGGCGGTGAAGCTGGTGGTGGAGCGCGAGCGCGAAATCCGTGCGTTCATCCCGGAAGAATACTGGGAGATCCACGCCGACCTCGGTACTGCCAAGAACGCCAAGGTGCGTTTCGAGGTGGCGCGCGAGAAGGGTGAGGCCTTCAAGCCGCTGAACGAAGCCCAGGCCATGGCCGCGCTGGAGAAGCTCAAGGCCTCCAGCTACAGCGTGGTCAAGCGTGAAGACCGCCCGACCAGCAGCAAGCCGTCGGCACCGTTCATTACCTCCACCCTGCAGCAGGCGGCCAGTAATCGCCTGGGCTTCGGGGTGAAGAAGACCATGATGATGGCCCAGCGCTTGTACGAAGCCGGCTACATCACTTACATGCGTACCGACTCGACCAACCTGTCGGCCGATGCGCTGGACATGGCGCGTAGCTACATCGAGCGCGAGTTCGGCAAGCAGTACCTGCCGGATGCGCCGCTGGTCTACGGCAGCAAGGAAGGGGCCCAGGAGGCGCACGAAGCCATTCGTCCTTCCGATGTGAATACCCACCCGACCAAGCTCACTGGCATGGAGCGCGACGCCGAGCGCCTGTACGAGCTGATCTGGCGCCAGTTCCTGGCCTGCCAGATGCCGCCAGCCCAGTACCTGTCCACCAGCGTCACCGTGGCAGCTGGCGATTTCGAGCTGCGTGCCAAGGGCCGTATTCTCAAGTTCGACGGTTACACCCGCGTGCTGCCGCAGCAAAGCAAGCCGGGCGAAGACGACGTGTTGCCTGAAATGGTCCAGGGCGAAGCGCTGAAGCTGATCCAGATCGATCCGAGCCAGCACTTCACCAAGCCACCGGCGCGCTTCACCGAAGCCAGCCTGGTCAAGGAAATGGAAAAGCGCGGCATTGGTCGCCCGTCGACCTATGCGGCGATCATCTCCACCATCCAGGACCGTGGCTATGTGACCTTGCACAACCGCCGCTTCTATTCCGAGAAGATGGGCGACATCGTTACCGAGCGCCTGTCGGAGAGCTTCTCCAACCTCATGGACTACGGCTTTACCGCCGACATGGAAGAGAACCTCGACGACGTGGCCCAGGGTGAGCGTGACTGGAAGAACGTGCTCGACGAGTTCTACGGCGACTTCAGCAAGAAGCTGCAGACTGCCGAGTCCAGCGAAGACGGCATGCGCGCCAACCAGCCGACCATGACCAACATTGCCTGCAAGGAATGTGGCCGGCCGATGATGATCCGCACCGCTTCCACGGGTGTATTCCTGGGTTGCTCGGGCTATAGCCTGCCGCCCAAAGAGCGTTGCAAGGCCACCGTCAACCTGGTGCCGGGCGACGAGATTGCCGCTGACGATGAGGGTGAGTCGGAATCGCGCGTGTTGCTGGGCAAGCACCGCTGCCCGATCTGCGCCACGGCGATGGATGCCTACCTGCTCGATGAGAAGCACAAGCTGCACATCTGCGGTAACAACCCGGATTGCGCCGGCTACGAGATCGAAGAAGGCAACTACCGCATCAAGGGCTACGAAGGGCCGAGCCTGGAGTGCGACAAGTGCGGCAGCGAGATGCAGTTGAAGACCGGCCGTTTTGGCAAGTTCTTCGGTTGCACCAATCCGGCGTGCAAGAACACCCGCAAGCTGCTCAAGAGCGGCGAAGCGGCGCCACCAAAGATGGACAAGGTGGACATGCCGGAACTCAAGTGCGAGAAGGTCGACGACACCTATGTGCTGCGTGATGGTGCTTCGGGGTTGTTCCTGGCTGCCAGCCAGTTCCCGAAGAACCGCGAAACCCGTGCGCCGTTGGTGCTGGAAATTGTGCCGCACAAGCATGAGATCGACCCGAAGTACCACTTCCTGTGCGAAGCGCCGCAGAAGGATCCGGATGGCCGCCCGGCGGTGATCCGTTATAGCCGCAAGACCAAGGAGCAGTACGTGCAGTCCGAGGTCGATGGCAAGCCGACTGGCTGGAAGGCGTTCTACGACGGTAATGCGTGGAAGGTTGAAGACAAGCGCTGATTCGTCAGTGCAGTAATTGGGGCCGCTTCGCGGCCCTAATCATTTATGATGCAGTTATCCGCCTTGCAGCCTCATGGGAGGGCACAGAAATGGCCCAGGAACTCTACACCCGCACAAACCAGAAACTGTTCTTCGCCGGCCTGGCTCTGGAGTCCATGGCCAAGGCCGAACAAAGCCAGGCCATGAACGCCCAGGGCCTGGTGCAGGCCGAGCGGGAGTCGGCGCTGTTCCACCTGTACGGTGCGCTGCTGGGTTTGTGCCATGAAATCGGTGGTTTCTATCGCTTGCCGGTTGTGGCAACGGTTGAGCAAGCGCTGGCCGACGACGCGCTCAATGGCATCGCCATTCCGGAAGTGGCAGAGTTGTTGGAAATTGCCCGTCAGCGCGAAACCTGGCTAGCGCAAATGCTGGGTGCTTATGCTGATTTGTTCCGACCACCTGTCGCGAAGAAAGCGCCGAAAACTGATGTTACCCAGCCCCTGATCCAGGCCGTCAGCCTCGATGAACCCGAGCATCCTGCGCTGTCCCGTGCCGAGTTGGAAAGCTGGCGCAACAACCTCAAAGGCTTGGTGAGACGTTTCCGCGACGCGTTGAGTGAGTGCTGATAGCCGCTTCGGCTGGTACAATACTGGCCTTTCGCGGAGAACTGCCATTTATGTCTACGTCTTTTCTGGAAATTGTCGAGTTGCCTGATGGCCGCATCGAACTGCGTCGCGCCGAGGATGAGGGCTCTCTGGTAACCCTGGATTTCTCGGAAGACGCCAAGGTATTCCTGCAGGGTCAGCATGTTGAAGTGGCCAAGGCCATGCTCAGTGTGGGCGTGCAGATGGCTGGTCGCCTGATGGATGGCGAGCTGGAGAAAGATGAAGGGCCACGCGTGCTGCACTGATGCAGCAGCAGGGCGTGAGGCTTTTTGAAGTGACAGGCAAAGCCTGAACATCAGCCAAGGCGGATGTTCAGGCTTTGTGCATTTCCGGCACTGGCTGCGCGCAACAACTGCTGGCGCGAAGTGGCGTTGACACTGCCCAGCCAGCTGACCACGGTATGGCTGAGGCCCAGGCGCAAGACTTCGCAGGCCAGTTGCAACGGGCTTTGGTTGCCGCGAGGTTGCAGCAGCAGGATACGTTCACGGTTGAGGCCGGCATCGCGCAGCCAGGCCTGAGTCAGGCTCGACGGCGGGGCGATCAGGGTCAGCCAGCGGGTCTCGTCTTCTTCGCTCAGCTCGCGCAAAACCGGTGCCAGCAGGCTTTGGCAGTGCCCGGGGGCGCCGCGCAGTGACAGTTCGCTGAACAGCTCGGGTTGGCTGCTCTTGCGTGTCGCCTCGCTGGATTTAAGGCCCGGTAGTACGGGCTGGGCGAGGAATGCTTCGAACAGTGGCAACTGGGCTTGCTCGGGTGCGTGAATGAACTGCTGCATGACGCCTCCTGGATCAGCGGCGAATGACGCCGACGCTCAAGCCCTCGATCACCAGTTCCTGTTCTTTCAGGTCGACTTCGATGGGGGCGAATTCGGGGTTTTCGGCAAGCAGCCAGACCTTGCTGCCTTCACGTTTGAAGCGCTTGACGGTCACTTCGTCGCCGATGCGGGCCACTACGATCTGACCATTGCGAGCTTCACGGCAGGTGTGAACTGCCAGCAGGTCGCCGTCGAAGATGCCGACGTCTTTCATGCTCATGCCGTGTACGCGCAGCAAATAGTCGGCCTGAGGGTGGAAGAAGGCCGGGTTGATGTTGCAGGATTGCTCGATGTGCTGCTCGGCAAGGATCGGTGCGCCAGCGGCAACCCGGCCAATGATCGGCAGGCCGCTTTCTTCGGCCTTGGCTTCCAGGCCCGGGATGCGGATGCCGCGTGAGGCGCCCGGGGTCATCTCGATCGCGCCTTTGCGGGCTAGGGCCTTGAGGTGTTCCTCGGCGGCATTGGGCGACTTGAAGCCCAGCTCCTGAGCGATCTCGGCGCGGGTTGGCGGGAAGCCGTTGTCTTCCAGGCAGCGCTTGATGAACGCGAGAATTTCAGCTTGGCGTGGCGTCAGTTTCAACATGGTGAGCGCTCTGTCTTTTTGTACAGTGACTGGGATTATATACAGTATAGGGGTAGCTGCAAGCTTCAAGCTGCAAGAAAAAGCGAAACGGCGGTGTAGCCACCTCACGGCGTCGGGCCTGTACCGTTCTTACTTGACGCTTGCAGCTTGTTGCTTGCAGCTTTTTAATAGCGACCGCCCGGTCACCGAGCCTTGACAGAAGCAGGCCTGAAACGTATGTTTCAAACACCTGTTTGTCTGGCGGAGCACTCGGAGCAGTCATGGCCCAATCGGAAACCGTTGAACGCATTCTCGATGCTGCCGAGCAGCTGTTCGCGGAAAGGGGGTTCGCCGAGACCTCGTTGCGGCTGATTACCAGCAAGGCCGGCGTCAACCTCGCGGCCGTCAACTATCACTTCGGCTCCAAGAAGGCGTTGATCCAGGCTGTGTTCTCGCGCTTCCTCGGCCCATTCTGCGCCAGCCTCGAGCGCGAGCTGGAGCGGCGCCAGGCCAAGCCAGAGCACAAGCCCAGCCTCGAAGAGCTGCTGGAAATGCTGGTGGAGCAGGCGCTGGCCGTGCAGCCGCGCAGCAACAACGACCTGTCTATCTTCATGCGCTTGCTGGGCCTGGCCTTCAGTCAGAGCCAGGGCCACCTGCGGCGATACCTGGAGGACATGTACGGCAAGGTGTTCCGCCGCTACATGCTGTTGGTCAACGAGGCCGCCCCGCGTATTCCGCCACTGGAACTGTTCTGGCGGGTGCATTTCATGCTCGGTGCTGCGGCCTTCAGCATGTCGGGTATCAAGGCGCTGCGGGCAATTGCCGAGACCGACTTCGGCATCAATACCTCTATCGAACAGGTCATGCGCCTGATGGTACCGTTCCTGGCTGCGGGCATGCGCGCCGACAGCGGTGTCACCGACGACGCCATGGCTGCCGCCCAACTGCGCCCGCGCACCAAGACCAGCGCCAGCACCGCCAAGGCTTGAAGGCTGGGCGGGGCGGGGCGCTTGGGCTAAGCTAGCGCGGCTTCTGTTCAGTCTTCAATGAAGGATTACCCATGACCGTCAGCCTGCAAGGCTCCCTGATGGTGGATATCGCCGGTAAATGGCTGACCGCCGAAGACCGTCACCTGCTGCGCCAGCCCGAAGTGGCTGGCCTGATCATTTTTGCCCGCAACATCGACAGCCCGCGCCAGGTGCGTGAGTTGTGTGCTTCGATCCGCGCCATTCGCCCCGAGCTGATCCTGGCGGTGGACCAGGAGGGTGGCCGTGTGCAGCGCCTGCGCCAGGGCTTTGTGCGTTTGCCGGCCATGCGTGCGCTGGCTGACAACGACAATGCCGAATACCTGGCCGAACAGTGCGGCTGGTTGATGGCGACCGAGGTGCTGGCGGTTGGCCTGGACCTGAGCTTTGCCCCGGTACTCGACCTGGATCACCAGCGCAGTGCCGTGGTTGGCAGCCGCGCCTTCGAGGGTGACCCGTTGCGCGCCACACAACTGGCCGGCGCGTTCATACGTGGCATGAATGCAGCTGGCATGGCTGCTTGTGGCAAGCACTTTCCGGGGCATGGCTGGGCCGAAGCCGACTCGCATGTGGCCATCCCGACCGATGAGCGCAGCCTCGAGCAACTGCGCCAGGCCGACCTGGTGCCTTTCAGCCGCCTGAGCGGGCAGCTGGCGGCGGTGATGCCGGCGCATGTCATCTATCCGCAGGTCGACAACCAGCCGGCCGGCTTCTCGCGGCGCTGGCTGCAGGACATCCTGCGTGGCGAGCTGGGCTTTGACGGGGTGATCTTCAGTGATGACCTGTCGATGGCCGGTGCGCATGTGGTGGGTGATGCGGCCAGCCGTATCGAGGCTGCGTTGAGCGCAGGCTGTGACATGGGCCTGGTGTGCAATGACCGGGCGGCGGCGGAGCTGGCGCTGAGTGCGGCGCAGCGTATGAAGGTCAAGCCCTCGCCGCGGATCGCGCGGATGCGTGGGCAAGGGTTTGCGCGCACCGATTATCGTCAGCAGCCAAGGTGGCTGGAGGCGTTGGGGGCGTTGAAAGAGGCGCAGTTGGTCGATTGATCTGGTTGTGTCTGTCTTGAGGTTTTTGTCGCCTGTGAGATCGAGCGCCGCCCGCGCGGCGCTTCGCGGGACAAGCCCGCTCCCACATCTGTTTCAGGCCAGTCATTCCTGTGAGGTCACCTTTGCCCCCCTTGTTTGTTCCATTTGATATCGAGGGGGGCGCCGCTGCTTTTCGTCAATATTCAGGCATGCACCCAGCTGCAACCCATCTGGCACAGGAGTAATTGGCCCGAAACAGATGTGGGAGCGGGCTTGTCCCGCGAAGCGCCGCGCGGGCGGCGCTCGATCTCACAATCGACAAACCCCTCAAGACATGCGCCGCGAGACAATCACCGCCCGCGCTTCCCAGGCAATGGCGCAAACAGCGCCTCGATTTCATCATCGCCCATGCGCCACTGCCCAGCCTGGCCGCCATCCAGCAGGCTGGCCGCCAGCGCCGCCTTCTCCTGCTGCAACAACTGGATCTTCTCCTCCACCGTCCCCCGGGTAATCAGCTTGTACACAAACACCGGTTTGTCCTGGCCAATGCGGTAGGCGCGGTCGGTGGCCTGGTTTTCACTGGCCGGGTTCCACCAGGGGTCGAAGTGGATCACCGTGTCCGCAGCCGTCAGGTTCAGCCCGACACCACCGGCCTTGAGGCTGATCAGGAACACTTCGCTGTCACCCTGCTGGAACTGTTGCACGGGCGTGCGGCGGTCGCGGGTGTCACCGGTCAGCAGGCTGTAGCGGATCTTGCGCTTTTCCAGCTCCTGCTCGATCAACGCCAGCATCGAGGTGAACTGCGAGAACAGCAGTACGCGACGGCCTTCGCTCAGCAGCTCTTCGAGCATTTCCAGCAGTGCGCCCAGCTTGCCTTTGTCGGCCTGGTTGCCTTTGCTCTCCACGCCTTTGACAAGGCGCAGGTCGCAGCACACCTGGCGAAGCTTGAGCAGGGCGTCGAGGATGACGATCTGGCTGCGTGCGGCGCCATTACGGGCGATTTCATCGCGGACTTTCTTGTCCATGGCCACACGTACGGCTTCGTAGGTGTCGCGCTGGGCGTCGCTGAGTTCGACCCAGTGCACCATCTCGGTCTTGGCCGGCAGCTCGGTGGCCACCTGCTCCTTGGTGCGACGCAGCAGGAACGGGCGTATGCGGCTGGCCAGGTGGGCCATGCGCTCGCTGTCGCCGTGGCGCTCGATTGGCGTGCGGTAGTCCTGGTTGAAACGCTTGAGGTCACCCAGCCAGCCGGGCATCAGGAAATGGAAGATCGACCACAGCTCGCCCAGGTTGTTTTCCATCGGCGTGCCGGTCAGGCATACGCGCTGGGTGGCTTGTAGCTCGCAGACGGCGAGGGCGGCCTTGCTGGTGCTGCTCTTGATGTTCTGCGCCTCGTCCAGCACCAGTACATGCCAGGGTTGGGCGCGCAGGTGTTCCAGGTCGCGCGGCATCAGTGCATAGGTGGTCAGGACCAGGTCGTACTCATGCAGCTTGGTAAAGTGTTTGCTGCGCCCCGGCCCGTGCAGGGCCAGCACGCGCAGGTCGGGGGCAAAGCGCTGGGCCTCGTCCAGCCAGTTGGGTATCAGGCTGGTCGGCATCACCGCCAGGGCTGGGCTGGCGAGGCGTCCGGACTCCTTTTCCAGCAGCAGGTGGGCCAGGGCCTGCAGGGTCTTGCCCAGGCCCATGTCGTCGCCGAGGATGCCGCCGGTGCCCATCTCGCGCAGTGCTTGCAGCCAGTTCAGGCCTTGTTGCTGATAGGGCCGCAAGCTGGCCTGCAGCCCGGCTGGCGGTTCCACGTGCAGGTCGCGGGCATCGCGCAGGCGGCGGCCAAGGTCGCGTACTTGCTGGCCACCTTCCCACAGCAGGGGCAGGCCTTCGATTTCGTTCAGGCGCGCCGCGTCGGCACGTTCCAGGCGCATCGCGGGGCCTGCCGCATGCTCGTGCAGGTAAAGCTCACCCAGGGTGGCCATGACCGATTTCACCCGGCCATAAGGCAGGGCGACGCGCAGGGCCGGGGCATCCAGGCGGCCGCGGTTGAGGTCGATCAGCAAGTGTTCGTCGTCACTGCGCCGGGCCAGCTCGCTGGGGCGCAGCAGCTCGGGGCTGCTGCGCAGCAGTTGCAGCACGATCGGCAACAGGCTGTGGCGCTGGCCGTCGACCACGATGCCCAGTTCCAGGTCGAACCATTCATGGCCAGGGGCTTCGTCGATGGTCGCGTACCAGTCGTCTACCTCTTGCAGGTTGAAGGCGAAGTCGCGGTGGATGTCGATTTCCCAGCCGGCTGCGCGCAGGCGTGGCAGGCCTTCGCGGGCAAAGCGCAGCCAGGCTTCGTCGTCTGGCAGCTGAAACATTTCGCCGGCGCTGTCGGGCAGGGCCTTGCTTTGACGGGTGGCGGGTTTGAAGCCGAAGTCGCGCAGCATCTTGCGCAGCGCTTGTTCAGCCTGAGGCTGGCGACGAATGCGCTGGCTGGTGTTGCCTGCCAGCCGGGTCAGTGGCTTGTCTTCGGCGCCGCTGGCGTGCAGGCCGTCATAATCGAACGCCAATGCGGCGCGGTGTTGCATTTGCCGTTGCATGCGCCCGGTTTTCGGCATGTAGGCGGTGTATTCGAGGCTGCCCAGGGCAAGCATGGGTTTGGGTTGAACACTGTCGAATACCTGCTCTTGCACTTGCGTCGGGGTTGGCACCTTGTGGCTGAGTGCATTGAGCTTGTGGCTAAGAGGTACGACCAGGTGTTCCGGTACATCGGGTGCGATGGTCAGTTGCACGGCCACGTGCGGGTCAAGGCTGTGTTCGATCCTGCCCACTTCGCTTGTCAGCACATCGAAATAGTACAGCGGCAGCAGAGGGATGACGCAGCGCAGCAGTTCCTCGCCGCTGTGCCAAAGCCCCCGGTAGTTGCCGTTTTCCAGGCGTACCCAGCGAAACTCGGCATGACGCACGGGGCCTTCCCGCAGCAGCGGCATGCCGACATCAAAGAACATGCGTCCGGTTTCCAGGGCGCGCTGGAACAGCTCGCCACCTTCCAGGCCCTTGAGTTTGTAGCCGCGATCCTGTCCGCCACCCTGGTTCAGGGCCCCGAGCAAACGCAGGATGCGGGTATCGTCTTCCGTTACGAAGCGTGGTGGTTCGTAGAGAAAGTCGTAGAGCGACTGGACCCGGCTGAAGCGGATGCCCTCTTCGCTGCGCGTGCCCTTGCGCACTAGCAGGGAACAGCCGGCGTCATCGGCCAGCTGCAGTTGATAGCACACCATGCGCCCGCGTTTGTCGTCGGCTGCGCCGGCTTTGGGCGGCGCCTGCTCCAGGCCGCTCAACCAGTGTTGCAGCTCGACAGACAAGGTGCCTGGGGTGGCTTGGGTGTCCTGATTGCCCGAGTAGGGATCACTGATGACGAACAGTACCGCGGCGCAATGCTTGCAGTTCTGCCGTACCGGGCAATCGCACTCGCCCTGGACATGGCACCGGCCGCCCGCGATATGCAGGTCGATGGTCTGTTGGTAGGTGTTGTCGCCGCTTCCCTGGCAACGGGCCGTAATCATCTGGCCGTAAATGCCGTCCAGTTCGACCCGGCCTTCCTCGGCATAGCGTTCACCGCGTTGCAGGGTTGCCTTGCTGAACGATTGTGTCCAGTTCGGGTATGCATTGACCAACTCGGCGGCATCTTGCTTCATTCGTTTACTGCTCCATCATCTCCGGGTCCATCACCGGCATTTTCGGCGTGCCTGGTGGCGTCACCTTCAGCAGCACGGCCAGGTGGCCGCCGTCGAGGAAGGTCAGCTGGCCGCCCTTGACGTTGCTGTTGCTCTGCTTGAACTGCTCGCTTTGCAGCACGCTGCCGTTGCCGTCCAGCTGGTTGACCCAGAAATTGGCATCGACCGTGATGAAGCGGCCTTCAGCGATGCTGAGGTTGCCTTCGATGGGGAAGTGGCCGAACTGTTCGGTGCCTTCACCCAGGGCGATGCGGCTGGGCTCACTGCCCACCTGCTGCTGCCAGGCCTTGTGCAGCAGCACGGTGTAGTCGGCGGTGGCTTCCAGGCGGGTGGCTTCGTCTTCCAGTGCCAGGCGGCGTTCGGCGTCCTTTTCCAGGCGCGGGGCGCCGGCGCTCCAGTTTTCCGGGGCGAACGGGCTGGTAAAGGCGGGCACGCTGTTCTGCCGCACCAGGATCATTTCTACCTGATAAAGGCCTTCGGCGAAGGCGGCCGGGGCGAACAGCGCCAGCAGCAGGGTCAGGCAACGGATGGCACGCATGGATCTTCCTTAGGCAGGCTGTGGGGTCAGGCGCTCGAACAGCGCCTCCAGGGTGTTGAAGCGTTCGTCGGGGCGTTCCATCGGCACCAGGAAGCGGAACTGGGTCGCGCCTTCGAACTTGTAGCGTTTGGGCTGGCCCTGGATCAGCTTGATCAGGGTCAGCGGGTCGACCGGGGTTTCCGCCTCGAACTCGAGTTTGCCGCCATTGGGGCCGGCATCGACTTTCTTGATGCCGAGCTTTTCCGCGTGCAGCTTCAGCGAGGTCAGGCGCATCAGGTTCTTGGTGGGCTCCGGCAGCAGGCCGAAGCGGTCGATCATCTCGACTTGCAAGTCCTTCAGGCCTTCTTCGTCGGCAGCCGAGGCAATGCGCTTGTACAGGATCAGCCGCGCATGCACGTCGGGCAGGTAGTCCTCGGGGATCAGCGCCGGCAGGCGCAGGTTGATCTCCGGGCCACCGCCCAGTGGCTGTTCGAGGTTCGGCTGGGTGCCTTTGCGAATCGCCTTCACCGCACGTTCGAGCATTTCCATGTACAGGGTGAAGCCCACTGCCTGGATCTGCCCGCTCTGGCCTTCGCCAAGCAGTTCGCCCGCACCGCGGATTTCCAGGTCGTTGGTAGCCAGCACGAAGCCTGCGCCCAGGTCCTGGGTGTTGGCGATGGCCTCCAGGCGTTTTTCGGCGTCGGCACTGACTTTTTGCCGGGTGGGAGTGAGCAGGTAGGCGTAGGCCTGGTGGTGGCTGCGGCCGACCCGGCCACGCAACTGGTGCAACTGGGCCAGGCCGAATTTGTCGGCGCGCTCGATGACGATGGTGTTGGCGCTGGGCACGTCGATACCGGTTTCGATGATGGTCGAGGCCACCAGCACGTTGAAGCGCTTGTGGTAGAAGTCGCTCATCACCTGTTCCAGCTCGCGCTCGCGCATTTGCCCATGGCCTATGCCGATGCGTGCCTCGGGCACCAGCTCGGCCAGGTCGGCGGCGCATTTCTCGATGGTTTTCACATCGTTGTGCAGGTAATACACCTGGCCACCGCGCAGCAACTCGCGCAGCAGTGCTTCCTTGACCGTGCTCTTGTTCTGCTCCATGACGAAGGTGCGTACCGACAGGCGGCGCGCCGGCGGCGTGGCGATGATCGACAGGTCGCGCATGCCCGCCACGGCCATGTTCAGCGTGCGCGGGATCGGCGTGGCAGTCAGGGTAAGGATGTCGACCTCGCTGCGCAGGGCCTTCAACTGCTCTTTCTGGCGCACGCCAAAACGGTGTTCTTCGTCGATGATGGCCAGGCCCAGGTCCTTGAAGCGCACATCATCCTGCAGCAGCTTGTGGGTGCCGATAAGGATGTCGATCTTGCCTTCGGCCAGGTCGGCGGCAGCGGCTGCCACTTCCTTTGCCGACTTGAACCGGCTCATCACTTCCACGGTCACCGGCCAGTCGGCAAAGCGGTCGCGGAAGCTGTTGTAGTGTTGTTGGGCGAGCAGGGTGGTGGGTACCAGTACGGCCACCTGGCGGCCACTGTGCACGGCGATGAACGCGGCGCGCATGGCCACTTCGGTTTTGCCGAAGCCCACGTCGCCGCACACCAGGCGGTCCATTGGCTTGGGTGCCAGCATGTCGGCACGCACGGCTTCGATGGCGGCTTGCTGGTCCGGGGTTTCCTCGAACGGGAAGCCGGCGCTGAAGGTGGCGTAATCGGCGGACGGGTCGGCAAACGCATAACCCTTGCGCGCGGCGCGGCGGGCATAGATGTCGAGCAGCTCGGCGGCCACGTCGCGCACCTGTTCGGCGGCCTTGCGCTTGGCCTTCTGCCAGGCTTCCGAGCCCAGTCGGTGCAGCGGTGCCAGGGCATCGTCGCTGCCGGTGTAGCGGGCGATCAGGTGCAGGTTGGCCACCGGTACGTACAGCTTGGCGTTCTCGGCGTATTCCAGGGTCAGGAACTCGGCGGCCTGGCCCTCGATTTCCAGGGTGGCCAGGCCCAGGTAACGGCCCACACCATGGTCGATGTGCACCACCGGCGCGCCTTCGCGCAGCTCGGTGAGGTTCTTGATGACGGCGTCGTTGGCGGTTTCACCACGCTTGTCGCGGCGGCGGCGTTGCATCACCCGCTGGCCGAACAGCGGGCTTTCGGCAATCAGGGCCAGGCCTGGGTCGTCCAGCAGCAGGCCGTCGTCCAGTGGGGCAATGGTGATTGCCAGGCGTTCGCTGCCGGTGATGAAGTCGGCCCATCCGTCGACGGTGTGCGGGCGCAGTTTCAGGCGCTCCAGCAGCTCCAGCAGGACTTCGCGGCGGCCCGCCGATTCGGCGGTGAACAGCACGCGGCCGGGGAACTGGTCAAGGAAGTTGGCCAGTTCGGCCAGCGGCTGGTTGGCCTTGGCCTCGATGGCCAGGTTGGGCAGGGCGCGTGCCGGGAAGCGCTCGCGGCCTGCGCCTTGGTCGAGGTCTTCGCTGCTGACCACCACGCGCGGCCATTGCTTGAGCCGGGCGAAGCAGTCTTCCACCGGCAGGAACAGCTCGGCGGGCGGCAGCAGTGGGCGGCTGAGGTCGCCGCGGCGGTCTTCGTAACGGCCGCGCACGTCGTTCCAGAAGTGTTCGGCGGCCTGCTCCACGCCGGGCAGCGAGAACACCTGGGTGTCGGCCGGCAGGTAGTCGAACAGGGTCGAGGTTTCTTCGAAGAACAGCGGCAGGTAGTACTCGATACCGGCGGGGATGATGCCGCTGGCCAGGTCCTGGAAGATGGCGCTGCGGCGGAAGTCGACGTCGAAGCGTTCGCGGAAGCGCGCCTTGAAGCGGGTGACTTCCTCTTTTTGCATGGGGAACTCGCGCGCCGGCAGCAGGCGTACCGAATCCACCTTGTCGATCGAGCGCTGGGTTTCGGGGTCGAAGGTACGCAGCGTCTCGATCTCGTCATCGAACAGGTCGATGCGGTACGGCAGCTTGCTGCCCATCGGGAACAGGTCGATCAGGGCGCCGCGCACGGCGAACTCGCCATGTTCGTAAACGGTGTCGACGCAGCGGTAGCCGCTGGCTTCCAGGCGCGTGCGCATCTGCTCCACGTCGATGGTCTGGCCCACATCCAGCACCAGGCTGCTGCCCAGCAGGAAGCGCGTGGGTGCCAGGCGGTGCAGGGCGGTGGTGACCGGCACGACGAGGATGCCGTGGCTCAGCTCCGGCAGGCGGTACAGGCTGGCGATGCGCTGGGAGATGATGTCCTGGTGCGGCGAGAACAGGTCGTAGGGCAGGGTTTCCCAATCGGGGAACGGCAGCACCGGCAGGTCCGGGGCAAAGAAGCGCAGCTCCTGTTCCAGACGGTCGGCGGCCTGGCTGTCGGCCGTCAGCAGCAGGGTGAAGCGGCCAGCGGTACTGGCCGCCTCGGCGATGGCAAGACTGAGGGCGGCACCGGGCAGGTTGCCCCAGGTTTGTTTGCCGGCCGTGGCCGACATGTGCGGTAGGCGCAGAACTGACACGGGAGATTGCACTCCAAGCGTTGCGGCAAAGAGACCGATTGTACCGGTGACGGTGCCGGCTGTCAGGCTCGAAAGGGCGTGAATGCTGGCTTGCGTCGCTACGACAGGCGCTCATTGCCCGTTCCGCGTCGGGGCGTCATAATGTAGCCCCTTTTTTCTGTCCCTACATGTGGAAGGTTCCCGTGACTCAGAAGCCCGACCAGTGTCTTGGTGAGTGGATTGATCGTGAAGCCCTGGCTGAAGCGATGATCCCGCTTATCGGTCAGCTCTACCGCAACAACAATGTGGTGAGCTCGATTTATGGCCGCAGCCTGATCAACCGTTCGGTTATCTCGATCCTCAAGGCGCACCGCTTTGCGCGCCATCGTCAAACCGACGAAACCGAACTGTCCGTCCACGAGACATTCCCCCTGCTCAAGGCCATGAGCGAGCTGAAACTGGGCGCCGCATCGGTTGACCTGGGCAAGCTGGCCAACAAGTTCAAGCAGGAAGGCAATGGCCGCACTGCCGAGCAGTTCGTCCGTGAAGAGCTGGCCGATGTGGTTGGCCAGCAGAACGCTTCGGCCCGCAAAGGCACCGACGTTGTCCTGTACGGCTTCGGCCGTATCGGTCGCCTGCTGGCGCGTATCCTGATCGAGAAGACCGGTGGTGGCGACGGCCTGCGCCTGCGTGCCATCGTTGTGCGCAAAGGCGCCGAGAACGACCTGGTCAAGCGTGCCAGCCTGCTGCGCCGTGACTCGGTACACGGCCCGTTCGATGGCACCATCACCATCGATGAAGCCAACAACACCATCACAGCCAACGGCAACCTGATCCAGGTTATCTACGCCAAGAGCCCGAGCGAAGTCGACTACACCCAGTACGGCATCGAAAACGCGCTGATCGTCGACAACACCGGCGTATGGCGTGATGCCGATGGCCTGGGCCAGCACCTGGCCTGCCCGGGCGCTGCCCGCGTGATCCTCACCGCACCTGGCAAGGGCGCGCTGAAGAACATCGTGCACGGCATCAACCACGGTGACATCGCTGCTGATGACAAGATCATCTCGGCTGCCTCCTGCACCACCAACGCCATCGTGCCGGTGCTCAAGGCTGTCAACGACAAGTACGGCATCGTCAACGGCCACGTCGAAACCGTTCACTCGTTCACCAACGACCAGAACCTGATCGACAACTTCCACAAGGGCAGCCGCCGTGGCCGTGCCGCGCCGCTGAACATGGTCATCACCGAAACCGGCGCTGCTACCGCTGCTGCCAAGGCACTGCCAGTGCTGAAGGGCAAGCTGACCGGCAACGCCATTCGCGTGCCGACGCCGAACGTGTCGATGGCCATCCTGAACCTGAACCTGGAAAAGGCCACCAACCGCGACGAAATCAACGAGTACCTGCGCCAGACGGCCATGCACTCGGAACTGCACAAGCAGATCGACTACGTCAGCTCGCAGGAAGTGGTTTCGACCGACTTCGTGGGCTCGCGCCACGCCGGTGTGGTTGACGCTGAAGCGACCATCGCCAATGACAACCGCGTTGTCCTGTACGTGTGGTACGACAACGAGTTCGGTTACAGCTGCCAGGTGGTTCGCGTGATGGAAGACATGGCCGGTGTGAACCCGCCAGCGTTTCCACGCTAATGCGCTTGTAAGGCAATGAAAAAACGGGAACCTTCGGGTTCCCGTTTTTTTTGCCTGATGAAACGATCGGGCATTTACTGTGTCAGTACTGGCCCTTTCGCGGGCGCGCCCGCTCCCACAGGGATATCGCAGATCGTGAGAGAAGTGAAGCTCCTGTGGGAGCGGGCGTGCCCGCGAAAGGGCCAGTACTGACATTCGAGATCTCGATATTGCGTGCATTTATTTGTCTCTTGCTGATGCTGCTCACCGCCTGTAACCAAGGCCCCACCCTGGAGCGCCTGGGTGGCCCGACCATGGGCAGCAGCTACAGCATCCAGTACGTGCGCGAGCCCGGTGGCCCGGCGCCGGCGCAGGTGCAGGCGGCAGTCGAAACCATCCTGCACGACATCGACCAGCACTATTCCACCTATCGCGGCGACTCCACCGTCAGCCAGTTCAACCAGTTGCCCGCCAACCAGTGTTTGGCCCTGCCAGCCGACATGCTCGAACTGGTCAGCCTCGGCCAGCACCTGGCCGAGCAGAGCGACGGTGCCTTCGACCTCACCGTCGAGCCGTTGCTCGACCTGTGGGGCTTTGGCCCCCAGGCCCGCCACGAGCAGGTGCCGGACCCGCAAACCCTGGCCCAGGTGCGCCAGCGTGTGGGCTACTGGCACTTGCGCATCGACGGTCAGGCCCTGTGCAAGGACGCCCCGGTGCAACTCGACTTCAACAGCATCGCCGCCGGCCACGCTGTCGACCTGATCGCCGCACGCCTGCAAGCCATGGGCGTAACCAGCTTTGTCGCCGAAGCCACTGGCGAGCTCAAGGCGGTCGGCCGCAAGCCCGATGGCAGCCCTTGGCGCATTGCCCTTGAGTTGCCCCGCGAAGACCGCCAGATCGCCCGCCAGATCATCCCGGTCAATGGCCTTTCAGTATCAACCTCGGGTGACTATCGGCACTATTTCGAGGAGAATGGCCGGCGCTATTCGCACACCTTCGATGCCCGCCTCGGGCGCCCGGTGCAACACGACCTGGCCGCCGTCACCGTGCTCGATGCCTCGGCGCTGCAGGCCGATGGCTATTCGACGTTGCTGCTGATCCTGGGCCCTGAGCGGGGCTGGGCTTTTGCCGTGGCGCATGGCCTGGCGGCAGTATTGGTGACTCGGGTAGAGGGTGGCTTCGTCTCTCGAGCTACGCCCGCATTCGAACGGGCAGTGAAAGGCGATTGAAAGCGCAGGCAGGGATGATTGCCGCCAGGGAATGGGTGAACCATATGTAGTGCGGGCAAAATTGGCCTACGACGCGACCAAGGGTTAATGTGCGCGGCGTTCACGCTTGATTAGACTGCACCCGAATTTTCTCATGACGCCCCGGCGGCATGATCGCGCCCCGCGAGCGACCGTGGCTTGCGGGCCAGTTCTGAAGGAGTACGCATGGCTGTCTACAACTACGACGTAGTGGTGCTGGGTTCCGGCCCGGCCGGTGAAGGCGCGGCAATGAACGCCGCCAAAGCAGGGCGCAAGGTGGCGATGGTCGATGACCGTCGCCAGGTCGGTGGCAACTGCACGCACCTGGGTACCATCCCGTCCAAGGCACTGCGTCACTCGGTGCGGCAGATCATGCAGTTCAACACCAACCCGATGTTCCGTGCCATCGGCGAGCCGCGCTGGTTCTCGTTCCCTGACGTGCTGAAGAGCGCCGAGAAGGTCATTTCCAAGCAGGTTGCATCGCGCACCGGCTACTACGCCCGTAACCGTGTCGACGTGTTCTTTGGCACTGGCAGCTTCGCCGACGAACAAACCGTCGAGGTGGTGTGCCCGAACGGCGTGGTGGAAAAACTCAACGCCAAGCACATCATCATCGCCACCGGCTCGCGCCCGTACCGCCCGGCAGATATCGACTTCCATCACCCGCGCGTCTACGACAGCGACACCATCCTCAGCCTCAGCCACACCCCGCGCAAGCTGATCGTGTACGGTGCTGGCGTGATCGGTTGCGAATACGCCTCGATCTTCAGTGGTCTGGGCGTGCTGGTAGAGCTGGTAGACAACCGTGGCCAGCTGCTGAGCTTCCTGGACTCGGAAATCTCCCAGGCGCTGAGCTACCACTTCAGCAACAACAACATCACCGTTCGCCACAACGAAGAGTATGAGCGCGTCGAAGGCCTGGACAACGGGGTGATCCTGCACCTGAAGTCGGGCAAGAAAATCAAGGCCGACGCCTTGCTGTGGTGCAACGGCCGTACCGGCAACACCGACAAGCTGGGCCTGGAAAACATCGGCATCAAGGTTAACAGCCGTGGCCAGATCGAAGTCGATGAGGCCTACCGCACTGCCGTGTCGAATATCTATGGCGCCGGTGACGTGATCGGCTGGCCAAGCCTGGCCAGTGCTGCCCATGACCAGGGCCGTTCGGCTGCCGGTAGCATCGTCGACAATGGCAGCTGGCGTTTCGTCAATGACGTGCCGACCGGCATCTACACCATTCCGGAAATCAGCTCGATCGGCAAGAACGAGCAAGAGCTGACCCAGGCCAAGGTGCCGTACGAAGTGGGCAAGGCCTT
The DNA here is from genome assembly GCF_044769185.1 of Pseudomonas sp. NPDC090592. Lineage (NCBI taxonomy): Bacteria > Pseudomonadati > Pseudomonadota > Gammaproteobacteria > Pseudomonadales > Pseudomonadaceae > Pseudomonas > Pseudomonas sp. NPDC090592. The sequence continues at coordinate 26,107 of NZ_JBIVXJ010000017.1, read as the reverse complement.
CTTCAAGAGTATGGCGCGTGCGCAGATTGCCGGCGAACCGCAGGGCATGCTGAAAATCCTGTTCCACCGCGAAACCCTGGAAATCCTCGGCGTGCACTGCTTCGGCTACCAGGCTTCGGAAATCGTCCACATCGGCCAGGCGATCATGAACCAGCCGGGCGAACTGAATAACCTGAAGTACTTCGTGAACACCACGTTCAACTACCCGACCATGGCCGAAGCCTACCGGGTAGCTGCCTACGACGGCCTGAACCGGCTTTTTTGAGCGGCTCCGACCGGTGGCCTGAGCCGGTCGGAGAGACCGATTTCAACCCTACCCGAGGGTGGTCTTGGCCAAACCGGGAAAGTCTGTAATCAGGCTGTCCACGCCAAAGTCAGCGAGCCGGCGCATCAGTGCCGGCTCGTTGACCGTCCACACCGACACGTGCAAACCCTGGCCCTGTGCTTTGAGCAGGCGCTCGGGGGTGCACAGCGTCCAGTTCAGTGCGAGCATCTCGCAGCCGTAGTTCTGCGCCACCTTCAACGGGTCCAGCCAGGCGTATTCGGCTACCAGCCCGCGTTTCACGTCGGGCACCAGTTCCAGGGCGGCGCCCAGGACTTCGCGTGAGCTGGAGGTGATGGTCACCTTGTCCAGCAGGCCGTATTGCTGGGCCAGTTCGCGGATTGCCAGCACGGTAGTGGCGGCGCGGGTGCGCGAAGCGCTCTTGACCTCCAGTTGCCAGTGCTCGAACGGGCACTTCTCGAACAGTTCTTCCAGTTTCGGGATCGGGCAGGGTTGCACGTGGCCCGGGCCGCCTTTGCGGGCGTCGATCTTCACCAGGTCGGCGGCCGGGTGCTCGACCACTTTGCCGCGCCTGCCAGTAGTGCGCTTGAGGGTTGGGTCATGGATTACCATCAGCTCGTTGTCGGCCGACAGGTGCAGGTCCAGTTCGCAGCGGGTTACGCCGTGGGACAGGCACTGGCGGAAGCTGGTCAGGGTGTTTTCGGGCGCTTCGCCCTTGGCGCCGCGATGGCCGTAGATCAGAGTCACGTTCGTTCCTTCAAATCGGGGAAAAATGGCCTCAGGAGGCGGGGTCGTTCTGTCCCAGCTGCTGGCGCCGTTGTTGTTGCTGGCGCTGCAGGATATGGCGGGCCAGCAGTTGACGCTGGGCGTCGGTCATGTCGATGAATTCGGTGCCGACCTCAAAGCCGCCTTCAGCAAGCGGGTCGCAGTGGGTGACCTTGCCGCGCAGCAGAAGGCCATGGGCGCGCGGCATCAGCACCATTTTCACTTTTACCCGGGTGCCGGGGGCAATCTGCGTGGCTTGCGCAAATTCGATACCGCCTTCGGAAATGACCACCGGCAGGGGCTGGCCCACTTCGCCGAGCAGGGTTTGTGCAACGACTGCGCTGAGCAGGTCGAGGCGTTTGTTCTGCGCCTTCAGGAAGGCGGCCAGGGTGCGGTCCTTGTCGCTCAGCTGGCGCAGCAGGTGCTGCGACTCAAAGTCGGAAAGATGCAGTTCGCTGAGCAGGTTGAACAGCGGGGAATCATCTTGCAATACATCTGGGTCAAGGGCTTCGGCCGCGCTGAGGGGGCTGATTTGAAGTGCGATCCGATCTTCGATGCGGTAGTATTCGCGGCGATCTTCTTCGTCTAATGTCGTCATGGCGAACCCAAGGTAGCGGCGGTGGTCCGAGTGTAAAGCCGCCGTTGGCGCCTCGCCACAAGGACGTTCCCTTTCATCCGAACAAGCCCCGACATGTTCAGACCTCTTTTCGCATTCATCGGCACGCGTTATACCCGTGCCAAACGCCGTAATCACTTCGTCTCGTTCATTTCCCTGACCTCGATGATCGGCCTCGCCCTGGGCGTGGTGGTGATGATCGTGGTGCTGTCGGTGATGAACGGTTTCGACCATGAGATGCGCACCCGCGTGCTGGGCATGATCCCCCATGCCACGCTGGAGAGCGGTCAGCCGATTGGCAACTGGCCAGCCCTTGCCCAACAAGTAAAGCAGAATCCGCAGGTGGTGGCGGTAGCGCCGTTCACCCAGATGCAGGGCCTGCTGACCCATGACGGCAAGGTGCAGAAGGTGCTGCTCAACGGTATCGACCCGGCCCGCGAGCGTGAGGTGTCGATCATCGACAACTTCGTCCTGCAAGGGCGCCTCGACCAGATGGCGCCGGGCGAGTGGGGCATCATGATCGGCGACAAGGCCGCGGCCAAGCTGGGTGTGGCCATCGGCGACAAGCTCACCTTCGTCGCCCCCGAGGTCAGCGTGACCCCGGCCGGCATGTTCCCGCGCATGAAGCGCTTCACCGTGGTCGGTACCTTCCACGTGGGTGCGGGCGAGATCGATGGCTACCTGGGCCTGACCAACATCAGCGACCTGTCCCGCCTGCACCGCTGGAAGCCCGACCAGGTGCAGGGCCTGCGCCTGAAGTTCGATGACCTGTTCCAGGCGCCTCGGGTGGCCTGGAGCATCGCCCAGCAGCTGGGTGACCAGGAGTACTACAGCCGTGACTGGACCCGTACCCACGGCAACCTGTACCAGGCCATCCGCATGGAAAAGGCCATGATCGGCCTGCTGTTGCTGCTGATCGTGGCGGTGGCTGCGTTCAACATCATTTCCACCCTGGTGATGGTGGTCAACGACAAGCGTGGCGACATCGCCATCTTGCGCACGCTGGGCGCCACGCCCGGGCAGATCATGCTCATCTTCATGGTCCAGGGCACGGTGATCGGGGTGATCGGCACCCTGATCGGTGCCGTGGTCGGCATCCTTGCGGCGCTGAATGTCAGCGCCGCGATCGCCGGCATCGAGAAACTGATCGGGCACAAGTTCCTCAACGCCGACGTGTACTTCATTGATTACCTGCCGTCGCAGATCCAGGCCCCGGACGTGTACATGGTCTGCGGTGCGGCGCTGGTCCTGAGTTTCTTCGCCACCCTGTACCCGGCCTGGCGTGCGGCCCGCACCCAGCCTGCAGAGGCGCTACGTTATGAGTGAGTCGCGCATGAGTGATAAAGCCGTTCTGAGTTGCCGCAACCTGGGCAAGTCCTACGACGAGGGCCCGGAGTCGGTACAGGTGCTGTCCGGGCTCAACCTGGAGCTGCACGCCGGTGAGCGCATTGCCATCGTCGGCAGCTCGGGCTCTGGCAAGAGCACCTTGCTCAACCTGTTGGGCGGCCTCGACCGGCCAACACAGGGCAGCGTCTGGCTGGCGGGCGAAGAACTGTCGGCGCTGGGCGAACGTGCCCGCGGGCTGCTGCGCAACCGCGAGCTGGGCTTTGTCTACCAGTTCCACCACCTGTTGCCGGAGTTCACCGCCATCGAGAACGTGTGCATGCCGCTGCTGATCGGCCGCACGCCCATTCCCGAGGCGCGCGAGCGTGCCGAGGCACTGCTCAAGCGCGTGGGCCTGGGCCACCGCCTCAACCACAAGCCGGCCGAGCTGTCCGGTGGTGAGCGCCAGCGCGTGGCGATTGCCCGTGCGCTGGTCAACCGCCCCGGCCTGGTGATGCTCGACGAGCCAACCGGTAACCTCGACCACCATACCGCCCAAGGCATCCAGGAGCTGATGCGGGAGCTGTCCAGCGCATCGCGCACGGCGTTCCTGGTGGTCACCCATGACCTCAACCTGGCCCGGCAGATGGACCGTGTATTGAAGCTCGACGACGGCCACCTGGTGGCGATCTGATCGACTGCACGGGGTGGCAGGTGCCGCCCCGTTTTCCTGTTTTCTTTGGGTGATTCCGTACATGTTCAGACCCTTGCCCATCTTCATCGGCGCGCGCTATACCCGAGCCAAGCGCCGCAACCACTTCATCTCGTTCATTTCGATGACCTCGATGATCGGCCTGTCGCTGGGTGTGCTGGCGATGATCGTGGTGTTGTCGGTGATGAACGGCTTCCAGCGCGAAATGAGCTCGCGCATTCTCGGCCTGGTGCCGCATGCCGCCATCCTTGGCGTGCAGCCGCTAGACGACTGGCACAAGGTGGCCGACGTGGCCTTGCAGAACCCGGCGGTGATGGCGGCCGCGCCGATTACCGAAATGGAGGGGATGCTGTCGTACAAAGGTGCGATGCAGCCGATCCAGGTGGGCGGTATCGACCCGGCCGAAGAGGGCAAGGTCTCGATCGTTGGCCAGCACATTGTCCAGGGCCGCCTGCAGGACTTGCAGCCGGGTGAATTCGGTGTGGTCATCGGCGAGCTGACCGCTCGGCGCTTCCGCCTGAATACCGGCGACAAGCTGACCTTGATCGTGCCGGAAATCAGCAAGGAGCCGGGCGGTATCACCCCGCGCATGCAGCGCCTGACGGTGGTCGGTATCTTCAAGGTCGGCGCTGAGCTGGATGGTTCGCAGGCCTATATCCACGTCGCCGACGCCGGCGAGATGCAGCGCTGGGCGCCGGGCCAGGTGCAGGGTGTGCGCCTGAAGCTGCACGACCTGTATGCCGCGCCGCAGGTGTCCAAGGCCATTGCTGCCGGGTTGGGCGATGCCTATCGCGCCGATGACTGGTCGCACACCCAGGGCAGCCTGTTCAGTGCCATGAAAATGGAAAAGACCATGATCGGCCTGTTGCTGATGATGATCATCGCGGTGGCGGCGTTCAACATCATCGCCACCCTGGTGATGGTGGTGAACGACAAGGGGCCGGACATTGCCATCCTGCGCACCTTGGGGGCCACGCCAGCGCAGATCATGGGCACGTTCATGGTCCAGGGCAGCCTGATCGGTATTGTCGGCACGCTGATTGGTGGCGTGTTGGGTGTTATTGCAGCGTTCAATGTCAGCCAGATCGTCGGTTGGTTGGAGCGGGTGAGCGGGCAGCACATCTTTACCTCGGATGTGTACTTCGTCAGCAGCTTGCCGTCGCAGTTACAGTGGGGCGATGTGGTGATGATCTGCGCTGCAGGGTTGGTGATGAGCTTTTTGGCGACCATTTACCCGGCGTACCGGGCATCGCAGGTGCAGCCGGCGATTGGCCTGGCAGTTTGAGGTAGGTTCGAGGGCCTCATCGCCGGCAAGCCAGCTCCCACAGGTATCGCGCAGGCTCTGGGCCTGATGCAGTCCTGTGGGAGCTGGCTTGCCGGCGATGGGCTGCGGAGCAGCCCCAATTTCACCTGCCTTCGGCGAATTCGATCACAAACCGCGTCCAGCCCCTCTCACACTCGGCCCGAATACGCCCGCCATGGGCCTGCACGATGGACCGGGTAATCGCCAAACCCAACCCCGCATGCTCGCTACTGCCTTCCCGCCGCGCCGGGTCCACCCGATAAAAACGGTCAAACAATCGCGGTAGAGCAGCGGGATCGATGGCCGCCCCGGTGTTTGCCACACTGATACTCGGCCCAGGCCCCAGCGTCACCCGTATCTGCCCACCCGCCGGGGTAAAGCGCAGCGCGTTATCCAGCAGGTTGGACAGTGCCCGGCGCAGCATGTGCCGGTCACCGTCCAGCGCGGCTTCACCCTCACGAAGCATTTGCACGTCACTGTCCTCAGCCAGCGGCGCGTAGTACTCCAGCAACGCATCCACTTCTTCATGCAGCACCAACGGCGCATGCCCCGGCACCAGCAGGCCGTGGTCGGCCTTGGCCAGGAACAGCATGTCGTTGATCATCTGCGCCATCCATTGCAGCTCTTCGAGGTTGCCATGCAGCGCCTCGCGGTATTCCTCCAGGCTGCGTGGGCGGGTGAGGGTGACCTGAGTGTGGGTCAGCAGGTTGGACAGCGGCGTACGCAGCTCGTGGGCGATGTCGGCAGAAAACGCCGACAGGCGCTGGAAGGCATCGTCCAGGCGCTGGAGCATGGCATTCATGCTGCTGGCCAGCTCGGCCAGCTCTTCGGGCATTTGCGCCACCGGCAGGCGGGTGGTGAGCGAGCGTGCCGACACGCTGGCGGCCACCTGGCCCATCTGCCGCAAGGGGCGCAGCCCGCTGCGGGCAGCCCAGGCGCCGAGCAACGCGGTGACCAGTGCAGACAAACCGACCGTCAGCCAGATCAAGCGCTGCATGCCTTGCAGGAAGTGCTGGTGATGAGTGATGTCGAGGTACAGCGTGAGTTGCGGCGACGCTGTTGTGCCCTGCGCCAGGGGCACGGCCAGGCTGCGGTAGTCAGTGCCTGGGGCATGCAGGGTGGCCAGCCCGGCGCGCAGTGGGGGCAGCGGCAGCCCGGTACGGCTTTCGAACCAGGTGGCGCCATCGTTGCCACTGATGCGCAGGGCCAGGTCGGCCTGGTGGGTGAGTTCAGCGCGCAGGGCGGGCAGACGGGCCTGTAGCGCTTCAGGCGTGTTGATGCCTGCCAGCTGGGTACGCAGCAGCGACAGGCGCGAGTCCAGCAGTTGCTGGTCAAGCTCGACAAAGTGCTGCTCGCTGGCCCGGCTGAACAACAGGCCGGCGCCGAGCGAGACGGCGGCGGTGCAGGCGGCGAACAACAGGGCAAGGCGGCTGCCGAGGGAAACCCGACGCATTACTCGGTGCGCTCTTCAAGTACGTAGCCCATGCCGCGTACGGTGTGGATCAGCTTGTGGGGGTGCGGGTCGTCGATCTTCAGGCGCAGGCGGCGGATCGCCACTTCGATCACATTGGTGTCGCTGTCGAAGTTCATGTCCCATACCTGCGAGGCGATCAGCGATTTTGGCAGTACTTCGCCCTGGCGGCGCAGCAGCAGTTCGAGCAGGGCGAACTCTTTGGCTGTCAGGTCAATGCGCTGGCCAGCCCGTTCGGCGCGGCGGCGGATCAGGTCCAGCCGCAGGTCGGCCAGGCCCAGGGTAGTGTCCTGGCTGGGGCTGGTGCCACGGCGCAGCAGGCTGCGCACCCGGGCCAGCAGTTCGGAAAAGGCAAACGGCTTGACCAGGTAATCGTCGGCACCCAGTTCCAGGCCATGCACCCGGTCTTCGACGGCGTCACGGGCGGTAAGGAACAGTACCGGCGTATCCAGGCCGGCCTGGCGTACAGCTTGCAGGATTTGCCAGCCATCCCGGCCGGGCAGCATCACGTCGAGGATCAGCAGGTCATGGTCGCCGGTCAGGGCCAGAAACTGACCGGTCTCGCCATCGGCTGCCAGTTCGGTGGCAAAGCCGGCCTCGCTCAGGCCCTGGCTCAGGTACTGGCCGGTGCGGGCCTGGTCTTCGACGATCAGTAGTTTCATCAGGTGGTTTGACTCCAGCAGAGACCGAGTGATGCTGAAATGATACGTGACGAACTCCAGGGCCGCTCAAGCTGACAAAGTTGTAATCTGCCTGTCAGGTAGCTGCCAGTCGCCCCTGACTAATGTGGCTGCATCCCGTTGTATATTCCCGGAGTCATCATGAAACGCCTGTTCATCACCGCCGCTCTTGCCCTGGCCAGCCTGCCGGCGTTTGCCGGAGAGTCGCAAACCTTCGCTTTCGGTGAGCCAGCCCCGGCGGCCAAAGCCACCCGTACCGTAGACGTGGTGCTCAAGGACATTGCCTTCGAGCCCAGGAACCTACAGGTAAAAGCCGGCGAGACAGTGCGCTTCGTGTTGGTCAACGAGGGCAAGCTGCCCCACGAATTCAACCTGGGCGACAAAACCATGCACGCCGAACACCAGAAGGAAATGGTGGCCATGCAGGGCAAGCTGTTCACGGCGGGCATGGACCATGAAGGCATGGACCACGGCCAGATGATGGACCACGGTGGTGGTCATGGCCATGGCGGCGGCAATACCGTGCTGGTAATGCCCGGCCAGCGCGCCGAGCTGACCTGGACGTTCCGCAAGTCGGCGCCCATCGAGTTCGCCTGCAACGTACCGGGGCATTACCAGGCCGGCATGGTCGGGGCACTGACCATCGAGTGACTTGCGCTCCAAGGCAGGGTGCAAAACCGGTAGACTAGGGGCAATTCGAACCTCTAGGTCAGTTTCCATGCATCCTGCTGCCGAACATTCCCCGCTGGGCAAGTCCAGCGAATACATCGCCACCTACTCCCCGGAACAGCTGTTCCCGATCCCGCGTACCGCCAAGTGGGCCGAGCTGGGCGTCACCGCGCAGACTCTGCCCTGGCAGGGCGTGGATTACTGGAACTGCTTCGAACTGAGCTGGCTGCTGCCGTCGGGCAAGCCGGTGGTGGCGATCGGCGAGTTCGCCATCCCGGCTGATTCGCCGAACATCATCGAGTCCAAGTCGTTCAAGCTGTACCTCAACTCGCTGAACCAGACAGTATTTGCTTCGCAGGGCGAGTTGCAGGCTTGCCTTGAGAAAGACCTGTCTGCCGCCGCTGGCAAGCCGGTAGGTGTGAAGGTGCGCACCTTGGCCGAGGTCGAGGCCCAGGGCGTGACGGCTTTGCCGGGGCTGTGCATCGATGTGCTGGACGTGGCCATCAGCAACTACGAGCAACCGCAACCCGAACTGCTGCGTTGCAATGCTGAGCGGGTGGTGGAAGAAACCTTGCACAGCCACCTGCTGAAGTCGAACTGCCCGGTGACCGGCCAGCCGGACTGGGGTAGCGTGGTAGTCGAGTACAAGGGCAGGGCGCTGGACCATGCCAGCTTGCTGACCTACCTGATCAGCTTCCGCCAGCATGCCGACTTCCATGAACAGTGCGTGGAGCGCATTTACCTGGACTTGAAGAACCTGCTGCAGCCGGAGCACCTGACGGTGTATGCGCGGTATGTGCGCCGGGGTGGGCTGGATATCAACCCGTACCGGAGCACCGGGGCGATCAGCCCGGACAACAAGCGCCTGGTGCGCCAGTAAGGTTCAAGTACGCTGGGGGCGCTCTGCGCCCCTTTCGCGACACAAGGCCGCTCCCACAGGTACAGCGCAAGATCAGAGGTTTGCGCTGTACCTGTGGGAGCGGCCTTGTGTCGCGAAAGGGCTGCAAAGCAGCCCCGGCGATTTCAGATCCCCATGCTGTGCAACGAGTTGACGATGCTGCGCAGGGTCGCGGTTGCGTCCGGGTGATCAGCTTCGAAACGTTCGATTGCCAGATGGACGTTATCGACCAGGTTGTTGTCCGGCGTGGCTTCTTCAAGCTTCAGCTGCGCTTCGATCTGGCGCGCTTCTTCGTGCAACGCAACCAATTCCTCTTCCGAAAGCGGTACGTTGCGGTCCAGTTGCTCGCGCAAGTTGTTCAGGCGTTCTTGCAATTCGCGGGCAGGCATTGGCAGTTCTCCATCAATGGCTTGGCAAGCCATGGACCTCAGCGAAGCGGCAAAGGTTCTGGCCTGCCTTCAGCGTAATCCACCTGCCGCTGCTTTGCATGATCCGCGTCAACGCTGCTGTATCAGGGTTTTTCACCTTTGCGCCGGCGCTGGGCGATGTCCAGCAGGCAGGTGTCCAGTGCTTCGAGGTGGTCGATCACCGAGTGCACCCCCAGGCCGAACAGCTCCAGTGTCGCCTTGCCGCGGGCCAGGTCCTGTTCCTGCGGGGTCAGGGCTTGCCATTGCTGCGAACTACGGTCGCAGAACGGGCTGCAGGCAGCCAGGCCAACGGTCCACAACCCCGCATTGAGGCCTGATTGCAAAAGCCGCGGGTCACCGCTGACCAGCACACAGCCGTCCAGGCGTTCGCTGTCCAGGGTCATCAGCGCCTGCCAGCAAGCGTTGGGCGCTGGCCAACGTACGCCGTTGACGGAATGCCCCGGCAGCCAGTCGGGCAACACGTGGGCCAGGCGCCTGCTTTGGCTGGCGTTGAGGTCATCCAGCCAGATGCATGGCACCTGGCGCTGACGCAGGCTGGCGAGGGTAGCCAGGGCGCCGGGGGCGGGCGAGGGGGCGCCGCCATTGATGGCCTGTACCAGGCAGCCGCGCAAGCCGAACAGCACAGCAGTGAAGGCGGGTGCAGCGTCCATGGCAACTTCCCCCAAATAGTCCGCAGGCTATTCGCTGATTGTTACCGCTCTGTGACATCGACGGGTGAGCAACAGTTGTTCACAAAATATTGAGCAAAAATGTGTAAAGCTGTTTATCAGGCCGCAAGCCTCTATACTGCCGCCTTACCAGCAGCGCGCCCCGGTGCGTTTGCGGCCGAGAAATTCGATGGAGAAACATCTATGCGTAGGATCGGTGCCAGTGTGATCGAACGAGTCACCCAGGCCTGTGTCTGCGCCAGCATGCTGCTGGCGCCCGTGGCAGCCACCCAGGCAGCCACCGAGGAGGATCCCTGGGAAGCGGTCAACCGCCCGATCTTCCGTTTCAACGATACCCTCGACACCTATGCCCTGAAGCCATTGGCCAAGGGTTACCAGGCGGTTACTCCGCAGTTCCTTGAAGACGGTATCCACAACATCTTCCGCAACCTCGGTGATGTGACCAACCTGGCCAACGACCTGTTGCAGCTCAAGCCGCATGCGGCGGGCGTGGATACTGCGCGGTTGATCGTCAACACCACCTTCGGCCTGGGCGGTTTCTTCGACGTGGGCACCAGGATGGGCCTGCAGCGTAATGACGAGGACTTCGGCCAGACCCTGGGCTACTGGGGCGTGCCGAGCGGCCCTTACGTGGTCATCCCGTTGCTGGGGCCGAGCACGGTGCGTGATGGCGTGGCCAAGTACCCGGACACCTACACCAAACCCTACCGCTACATCGACCATGTGCCGACGCGCAACTCGATCTTTGCACTGGACGTGATCGACACCCGTGCCGACCTGCTGTCGGCCGAGAAGCTGATCCAGGGTGACAAGTACATCTTCATTCGCAACGCCTACCTGCAGAACCGCGAGTTCAAGGTGAAAGACGGCGAAGTCGAAGACGACTTCTGATCAAACGCGATCCTGCCCCCTGTAGGAGCGGCCTTGTGTCGCGATCGGGCCGCAACGCGGCCCCGGCAATCTTTGCGGCGAAGCTGAAATTTGGGGCCGCTTTGCGGCCCGATCGCGACACAAGGCCGCTCCTGCAGGTTTTGCGTGCGGCTTCAGTGCATGGCCAGAATCCGCAGCCCGAACTTCTGCTGCCCACCCGGCTGGTCGGCAATCCATACCACCTCGGTGCTGGCGTGCAGCCCTTTCAGTGCCGGGTGGTCGGAATCAATCTTCACTTCGATATGATCCCCCACCTTAAAGCGCTGCGGTGCCTGCACCTGCATACCGCTGCTGGACAGGTCCAGGCACACCGCCGCAATGACCTGGCCTTGATGCAACAGGTTCACCTCGGTGTCGATGCGCATGCGGATGAAATCGCGTTTCTCGCTGTGGCTGGAGGGCGTGTGGGGCATGCTGCATCCTTCCCATCGGGTTGCGCTGGTCCGCTTTCTTATAACTCCCGGTGATTTGCCCTGTAAAGAGCGGCGAGGTCGACCCTTGCATGCTTGAAACGCCTGCCAGATGGGAGTACCGTCTGCGCCTTACAAGGTAGCTCTCACAGTTGCCGCACAGTTGCCGGACAGGTGTTCTTGTCCTACAACTCAAGTAGAGCGTGACCACAAAGAATTCCCGTAGCTGGCCGTCTGCCTTGCTGACACCGCTGCACAAACCCAAATCGGCGCCGTTCGCCCACATGCAGAAAACCAGTGCAACGCTGCTGATTATCGATGACGACGACGTGGTCCGTGCGAGCCTCGCCGCCTATCTTGAAGACAGTGGCTTCAGCGTCCTCCAGGCCGGCAATGGCCAGCAGGGGCTTCAGGTCTTCGAAGAACACCAGCCCGACCTCGTGATCTGCGATCTGCGCATGCCGCAGATGGGCGGCCTCGAACTGATCCGTCAGGTCAGCGAGCGTGCGCCGCAGTTACCGGTGATCGTGGTGTCAGGTGCCGGCGTCATGAGTGATGCTGTCGAAGCCCTGCGCCTGGGTGCTGCGGACTACCTGATCAAGCCGCTTGAGGACCTGGCGGTGCTTGAGCATTCGGTGCGCCGCGCCCTCGACCGTTCGCGCCTGGTGCTGGAAAACCAGCGTTACCGCGACAAGCTCGAAGCGGCCAACCGCGAACTGGAGGCCAGCCTGCACCTGTTGCAGGAGGACCAGACCGCCGGTCGCCAGGTGCAGATGAACATGCTCCCGGAAAGCCCTTGGCTGGCGGGCGAGTTTGCCTTCGAGCATCAGATAATCCCGTCGTTGTACCTGTCAGGTGATTTTGTCGATTACTTCCGCGTGGACGACCGGCGCATTGCCTTCTACCTCGCCGATGTTTCCGGGCATGGCGCGTCGTCGGCATTTGTGACCGTGCTGTTGAAATTCATGACCACACGGCTCATGTTCGAGCTCAAACGCAGCAAGATGCGCGAGTTCAAGCCGTCGGAAGTGCTCAGCCATATCAATCGCGGGCTGATCAACAGCAAGCTGGGCAAGCACGTCACCATGGTCGGCGGGGTGATCGACGAAGAGTCTGGCCTGCTGACCTACGCGGTGGGTGGTCACTTGCCGCTGCCGGTGCTGCACACCCCGGAGCACACCCGCTACCTGGAAGGCCGTGGCCTGCCGGTGGGGCTGTTCGACGAGGCTACCTACCAGGACCTGGTGGTGGAGCTGCCGCCGCAGTTCAGCCTTACCCTGATGTCCGATGGCATTCTGGACCTTTTGCCGGGGCACACGCTCAAAGATAAAGAAACCGCCTTGCCGGAAATCGTCAAGGCAGCAGGTGGCAGCCTGGATGGGCTGCGTCAACGATTTGGATTGGCTACGCTTGGGGAGATGCCGGATGATATCGCCCTATTGGTGTTGAGCAGGAACCTTCAATGAGTACCGGTAGAATCCAGTTCGCCGAGCAGAGTGGCACCTTCGTACTGAAGTTCGTCGGTGAAGTGCGCCTGACCCTGTGTTCGGCGCTGGATGCAACGATCGAGAAGATCTTCACCGCGTTGAACTTCTCGGCGATCGTCATCGACCTGACCGAGACCGAGAGTATCGACAGCACCACCTTGGGGCTGCTGGCCAAGTTGTCGATCCTTTCACGGCAGAAGGTAGGCCTGTTGCCGACCGTGGTGACCACCAACCCGGATATTTCCCGGTTGTTGCAGTCCATGGGCTTCGATCAGGTGTTCAACATCGTCGATCGTCCAATTCCGTGCCCTGAATGCCTTACCGACTTACCGTCGCAGGACCAGAATGAAGACGTGGTGCGCTCCAAGGTGCTGGAAGCGCACAAGATTCTCATGGGCCTGAACGACTCCAACCGTGAAGCGTTCCACGACCTGGTGAGCGCGCTGGAGCGCAGCTGACCAGTTGCCCGGCTACTGCCTGCCAACGAATTCGGTCGCTTCAGCACCGCCGGCATCCAGCTGGTACACCCGCGCCGGCCGCCCTTGTTCATCAAAGAACACCTGGCCCAACCCTGCGCCATTCCACAAACGCTCCCCAGCCTTGCTGTGGCTGGGCGTACGCGGCACTACCTCCATCTCCCGGCGCTTGGTAAACCAGTTCAGCGGTGAGCGTGGCGCATACAGCCAGCGGTTGAGGCGGTCGAGCACATCCAGCAACCGCCGCGGAAACTCGTTCTTGATGCCGCTGCTGGTCACCTGCCACAAGTGCGGGCTGCGCTGGCCGTGGCGGATCAGCACTTCATAGACGAACGAATAATGCACATCCCCGGACAGCACCACGTAGTGCCCCGGTGTGCGCGAGTGGCGGAAGATGTTGAGTATGACCTGCGCCGCACCCCGGTGGGCCATCCAGTTCTCGGCATCCACCAGCAGCGGGTAGCCCAGCCAGCTGAACACTTTCTGCACTGTTTCGATCAGCTTCACGCCAAAGATCGGAGCGGGTGACACGATAACCGCCGAAGGGTGGTCAAGCAGTGCTTGCTGCAACTCGCTGAGTGCCTCCCAGTCGAGCAGGCCGGACGGCTTGGCGAGGCTGTTTTCACTGCGCCAGCGGCGCGTGCGGGTGTCCAGCACCAGCAAGGGCGGGTTGGTGGGCAAGTTGAACTGCCAGCCTTGAAAACGCAGCAGTTCGCCTATCAGTTCATCCTGGTTCTGGCTGTTCGATATCTGGCATTGGCCGATTAGTGGCGCACAGCCGTCAGGATCGTTACCCCAGGCCTGGCACAGCAGGTAGCCGAGCAAGGCATTGCCAATGATCCGTCGAGAGAACGGATGGCCGTAGGTGGTTTGTTCCCACTGTGCCGAGAGGTTCCAGTCGTCGGTGATGTCGTGGTCGTCGAAGATCATCAGGCAAGGCAGGTGGGCCATCACCCGCGCCACCTGCCCGAGGTTGTCGGCAAACGCCTGGATCAGTGGCAATTCCTGCTGGTAACGGGCCTGGCGCTGGTCGGTGAGGCCGCTGGGCATGTCCATGTCCACTAGCTGCCAAGGCACTGGCGACCAGACCAGCAGGTACATGGCCATCACCTCGGCGAAGGTCACAAGATGGTTGTCGGCGTTGCTGGAAGAGAAAATCGGCTTGCGCTTGCCACCAAAAAAGCGCTCGCGCAGGGTTTCATTGTGTTCCTGCGCCGGCAGCAGGTCGGCGCGGTGGTAGTAGCTGGCCTGGTGCTGGTACAGCGCCTGGCTGTCGGGCACTACAGCGCCTTCCAGTTGCTCGTCGAACAGGCCCAGGTGTGCGATCAGGCCATGAATTGCACGCAGCATGGGGCCGGCGACATCGTCGGCGTACACCTGGTCGCCGGTCATCAATAGCACGGCCGGGCGCTGTTCAGGTCGCTCGCAGGCCAGCAGAAGGCGGTCGGCGCACAACAGGCCATCGGCGGCGGGGTGGTGCGGCTTGCGGCAGGAGCCGTGCAGCAAATGGTCAAGGCGGTCGCGCAATACCAGGCTTGGGCGTTGGGTGCCGGGGTAGAGCAAGTGAGGCGCCCAGCCGGCGATGCCTTCACCGTTGATGATCAGGTCGTAGTCGAGCAGCTGGTTGCAGGGCAGGGGATTGGTGAAGTGGATATCAAGCAGGTGGATGAAGGCGTGCTTGCCGACCGGGATAACCTGGCAATCGACCTGAGCCTGGCTGGCCGGGCAGGTGAATTCAGGTTGCAGCGGTTGGGTAGCGACCAGCCAGACGGCCAGGCGCTGGGGTTCCAGGCGGCGCAGTACCGGGCCGGTGAGTACTAGGGGTAGGGGTGCGGAGGAGGTCATCGACAGCTCTGAGGGCTAACTGGCCCCATCGCCGGCAAGCCAGCTCCCACAGGTACAGCGCCCTTCTCAAGAGCTGTGCAGTACCGGTGGGAGCTGGCTTGCCAGCGATAGGGCCACTGAATTCAAAAAACTGCTAAAGCCTGGCACTTGCAGGGAGCCAGACAAAAAACGGGCGGAAAATGCTGAACACTTCCCGCCCGTCCGGCAAACCTGAAATGTATCAGGCCTTTTCAGCCATCACCTTCTCCAGCTTTTCCTGGTCCCGCGCAAACTGGCGGATGCCTTCGGCCAGCTTCTCGGTACCCATGGCATCTTCGTTCATCGCCCAGCGGAACTGGCTTTCACTCAGCTGCTGCTTGGCCTCGCCAGCATTGCCCGGCTTCAGCACCCGCGGCAATTCACCTTGGTCATCGCTCAGTTGCTGTAGCAGTTCGGGGCTGATGGTGAGGCGGTCGCAACCGGCCAACTGTTCAATCTGGCCGATATTGCGGAAGCTGGCGCCCATGACCACGGTGTTGTAACCATTGGCCTTGTAGTAGTTGTAAATGCGCGTGACCGACTGCACACCCGGGTCCTCGGCGCCAACGTATTCCTGGCCGGTGCTCTTCTTGTACCAGTCGTAGATGCGGCCCACGAACGGCGAAATCAGGAACACCCCGGCATCGGCACAGGCCTGGGCCTGGGCGAAAGAGAACAGCAGGGTGAGGTTGGTCTGAATGCCTTCTTTCTCCAGCTTTTCGGCCGCACGGATACCTTCCCAGGTAGAGGCCAGCTTGATCAGCACACGGTCGCGGCCAACGCCGGCCGCTTCGTACAGTTCGATCAGCTTGCGTGCCTTGGCCAGCAGGGCCGGCTCATCGAACGACAGCCGTGCATCCACCTCGGTGGAGATACGCCCCGGAATGACCTTGAGGATGCCCGACCCCACTGCCACTGCGAACTTGTCGCAGGCCAGATCGACATTGCCCTTGGCATCAGCCTTCACCTGCTTGAGCAAGTCGGCGTAGCCCGGGATGGCGGCGGCCTTCAGCAGCAGCGACGGGTTGGTGGTGGCATCCACCGGTTTCAGGCGGGTGATGGCGTCCAGGTCCCCGGTGTCGGCGACCACGGTGGTGAACTGCTTGAGTTGTTCCAGCTTGGAGGTCATGGGCGTGCTCTGTCCTGTGCATTTACTCGACATTACCCGAGCCCCGACGGCCGCTCAAGGGCCTGTAGGCGCGGGCCCGCCCACGAAGGGCGGTGCGAAGGTGAAGATTCGAGTCGCCAGTGGTCATGAGGTTCCGCAACTGCATGCATGGGCGGTTGTGGATGCCGCACCCTTTCGGCTTGGGATCACCTGCCTTGCTCAATTGCTTGAAGCTGGCGCGGTCTCTGTGGGAGCCGCGCTTGCCGGCGATGGGCCGCGAAGCGGCCCCGGCAATTTATGCAACAACCTTGAAATCCTGGGGCCGCTTCGCAGCCCATCGCCGGCAAGCGCGGCTCCCACAGAATCTCCACATACCTGACCTGGACGATATCTTGCGGGGGGGCAATCATTGTAACCAGTCCACCTGGATCACCGCCCTTGCAACAACTCCACCGCCTGGTCAAACACCGCCAACGGCTGCGCCGCCTTGTGAATATCTGCCGACAGCAACTGGCGGAACCGCCGCGCACCCTTGAAACCTTGGGCCAGCCCCAGAATGTGCCGGGTAACGTGGTGCATGGCGCCACCGCTTTGCATATGCGCAACAATATAAGGCCGCAGTTGTGCCAGCGCTTCACTACGGCTGACCACCGGTGCATCGCTGCCAAACAGCTGCTGGTCCACCTCGGCCAGCAGGTAAGGGTTGTGATACGCCTCACGCCCCAGCATCACGCCGTCAAACGTTTCAAGGTGCGCCTGGCACTCGTCCAGGGTCTTGATCCCGCCGTTGAGCACGATTTCCAGGTCCGGGAAGTCTGCCTTCAACTGCGCCGCCACGTCATAGCGCAGTGGCGGGATCTCGCGGTTTTCCTTCGGCGAAAGCCCTTCCAGAATGGCGATGCGCGCATGCACGGTAAAACTGCGGCAGCCTGCCTCGCGCACCTGCCCGACGAAGTCGCACAGTTCGGCATAGCTGTCACGGCCATTGATGCCGATGCGGTGCTTGACCGTCACCGGAGTCGACACCGCGTCACGCATGGCCTTCACGCAATCGGCCACCAGCGCCGGGTGCGCCATCAGGCAGGCGCCGATCATATTGTTCTGCACTCGGTCACTCGGGCAGCCGACATTGAGGTTGACCTCGTCGTAGCCTGCGTCCTCGGCCAGGCGTGCGCAGGCCGCCAGGTCGGCAGGCACGCTGCCGCCCAGTTGCAGCGCCAACGGGTGCTCGGAGGCATCGTGGCGCAGGAAACGGTGGGCGTCGTTGTGCAGCAGGGCACCGGTGGTGACCATTTCGGTGTAGAGCAGGGTCTGCTTGGAGAGAAGGCGCAGGAAGAACCGGCAGTGGCGGTCTGTCCAGTCCATCATGGGTGCAACGCTGAAGCGACGTGACGGATCAGGGCGCGTGGTTTGTGGCTTTGCTGCTGATTCTAGGGGCATTCTGGTCTACGCATTTTGTACCATTTTTCGGGGTTTCTGGGCGTTTTTGGTGCGACAGGGGCCGGTCTACCACCGCCAGCCACGCTTGTACCGCCGGAAATCATGGCAACGATTAGAGCAAGGAAAAAGGCCGATGGAACGGTTAGCTATACCGTCCAGATCCGCCTCAAGAAAAAGGGTGTCCTAGTCTACCAAGAGTCCCAGACATTCGCCCGCAAGCAGGCTGCTCAAGCCTGGGCGAAGCGACGGGAGACCGAGTTGGCAGAGCCAGGCGCGATCGAACGCGCCAACAGTGGTGGGCACGCAGTCAAGGACATGATCGATCGCTATCTGGTAGAAGCCGAGAAAGCCCGGCCACTGGGTAAGACAAAGCGGCAGACCCTCTTGGCTATCAAGAACAGTTACCTCGGCGAAGTGGTCGACTCGGACATCTCTCAGCAGGTGTTGGTGGACTATGCCCTATGGCGTATGAGCCTTGAAGGCGGTGGCATCAAGCCGCAGACAGCCGGCAATGATCTGGCTCACCTCGGTTCAGTGTTGTCGCTGGCCAGGGCAGCGTGGGAGTACGAGATCAACCCCCAGGCTATGCCCGATGCACGCCTTGTCCTGAAGCGCCTCGGCTACAACATGAAAAGCCGGGAGCGGGATCGCCGGCCAACGCTTGAAGAGCTCGACAAGGTGCTTGAGCACTTTTTCGAGATGCTTGCACGGCGTCCGACAGTCATTCACATGCCCAAGGTCGTGGCGTTTGCCATCTTCTCCACGCGCCGTATGGACGAGATTGCGCGCATCTTGTGGGAAGATCTGGATGAGCACCGCCAAGCGGTGAAGGTGCGGGACATGAAGAACCCAGGTCAGAAGATCGGCAACGACGTGTGGTGCCATCTGCCGGAGGAGGCGTGGGCCATTGTGCACAGCATGCCGCGTCAGTGCGCTGAGATCTTCCCTTACAACACCGACTCGATCGGCACGGCCTGGTCCAGGGCGTGCAAGATGGTTGGCGTGGAGGACCTGCATTTTCACGATCTGCGCCACGAAGGTGTGAGCAGGTTGTTCGAAATGGATTGGGATATCCCGCGCGTCTCGAGCGTTTCCGGTCATCGGGACTGGAACCCGCTGCGGCGTTACACACATCTTAGAGGGCGTGGCGATCGATACATGGAGTGGGGTTGGTTGGAGCGGATCATCCAAGCCCCAGTCACTCTAGGCGCCCGGGTTGAGTAGCTGGTTGGGGTATCCGCAGATTTGACCATCCCTTGTACTCGTCTTGAAGAGAAGGTTGCATCTGCCCCTAAGCGTAACACCGCTCTGGGTCGATCCGACTGGCAGGAGGGGCCGCTTTCTACCTTTAGCTGCCTTTAGCGGCGGGCAGTTAATGGCCAGAGCGGATATCTCCGCCTGACCAACGCTTCAGAATCGCTAGCAATCTTTCGGCTGCGGCAGGCTAGCTCTCAAGTCGCTCAAGAGTTAAGAAGCTTTCTTCGAGTTTTTTCCCCGCTTGATAGTCATAGTCGGTAATAGAGAACTCGAAGTTTCGACAGAAGTTAAAGTCGTGAAATTTGATTTCCCAGAAATCTTCATCAGTGTAGTTCAGGCTCTTCATGGCGGCTACCACGGCATCGTGAAATACAAACTCAGTGTCGCTCGTGTTGAACATGAATGAATTAATATCAAAGCTACAATTCATCTGGATTTGTGCAAGGCCTATGATCTCTAAATACCCACCTTCAATATCCGCCTGTTGGGTGTCGAGCTCTTTGATGCTGATTATTATATCTTTTGTGCTGGTTGGAGTTATGAAAAAGCTACCATAAATCTCAGAATTATAAAAACCGCTACCAATAGATGTTATAAGGAAGTTTTCAATTTCCACATAATTCCAAGGCGAATCGCCACTAGTTAGCTTCATGTTCTGTGATAAGATCGACGACAGTGCATCGATTGTCTCTATAACATAGACAGACTTCATGTCTAAGCTTTCACTTACAGGAATAAGCTCTCTTTTGCCACTGAGGCTACTGGGACCACAAAAGTCCTTGACGTTTTTTGATAAAACCACTGTGATATCTTGTGGGTCTAGGTGTTCTCTTATGGATTCAATTATAAGAAAATCTTTGTATCCTACTTCGGTTTTGTCTGGCCTAAAGGGTGGCGTGCCGTCATACATTTTTTTTACAACAGTTCTGTGGCATATGCTCGGGTAGGAGATTTTTTCGATTTGGTTATTTTTTATAAAACCATCTAACTTTGGTTTGTAGTATTTTGAAAGATCAGCAAGCCCAGTCATGAGTTCGTCGTGGTCAAACTCCGTTTTTTTTATGTTTACTAGAATTTTTTTGTATTTTTCTATATTGGCGACGATAGCGGCATGAGCTTCGTTTGAGTGTTTCTTATAATTACTGAGGCATTCATCGTATACAATATCGGGCAGTATCAGCTTTAGCTTGTAATAGTCTTTGATCTTTATAAGTTTAGTAGTGTCATGCGAGTTGAGATTGTAATCTTTCACTAGGAAATTGGTATCAACTACTATATTTCTTATGTCCAAAAATCTTCTCCCAGCATCAGAATGTCTAGTTGTAACAAGCGAGGTGTTTTTCGCGCTCAAAAACTGTCTTGCATTTTTATCCTAAATGAGGGCAAATTGCCACTTCGTATGAGCTAGATGGTCGCTTTTGGTCGACGTTTTTCATTTGTAAATGGAATTTATGGGTCGAAATCGGTCGCTATCACGTAATGGATTGGGGCATTTCCGACGTTCTGATCCAGCCGACTTGGGGGGCGATAGCCGCCGATCATAAGCGGCCATCGGCGCAAGATAGCCAAGGCGTACTCGGCTGGGTTTAAGGGTTGGATGCAGACAGATGTCCCGCGCGTACGGCTGGCACTGATCTAGTAGGATGCAATCTCCGTACCCGCTGCAGCACATGGGCGCAAAGATGGATACCGCCGTGTTGTTCCACTCCACGATGGAAGGTTCCGGCAAGAGCTTGCTGTTCGCGGACATCATGGGCGAGCTATACGGCCGGTACGGCGCAACGGTCGGTCAAACCCAGCTCGAAGGCAACTTCAACGCCTGGCAGAGCGGGAAGCTGTGGGCGGTGTTCGAAGAGGTTGTCAGTCGCGACCAGCGCTACAACCAGGTGGGCAAGATCAAGCACATGATCACCGGCAAGACGGTGCGCATGGAGTCGAAGTTCATCAACGGCTGGGAAGAAGCCAACCACATGAACTCGGTCTTCTTGAGCAACGAGATCATGCCTTGGCCGATCAGCGAGAGCGACCGGCGAATGTTGGTGATGTGGCCGCTGGAGACGTTGCCGCCCGAGCGGCAGAAAGCGATTGCCCGTGAGTTGGCCAGCGGTGGCGTCGAGGCGCTGTATGGCTGGTTGTTAGACGTCGAGCTGGGTGAGTTCACCCAGCGCACACGCCCACCAGAGACCGAGGCCCGCCAGCGTTTAGTCGAGCTGAGTCGCACGGCCTGGCAGACCTTCTTCTACCTCTGGCGAGCCGGCGAGCTGGGGCACGGCCTGTGGGGCTGCTGCCTGACCTCGGACGTCTACGCGATGTTCTTGGAATGGTGTTCCCACAACAAGGAGAACTCCATGAGCCACACCAAGTTCTCGTTGATGTTCAGTGCGAAGGTGGAGAAGACCCGGGCCATCCCCTGGTCAGACGGCAGCAACCGACGGTTCGCGGCGTTTTTCTTCCCCAGTGACGGCGATCCTTCCCTGCCCCCATCCGCAGTAGCGGCCGAGCTGGGCAAGAACGTCGTCGAATGGCGTGCCCGGGCAAAGCTGGCTGGGTGGAATGTGGACGGCTGGGATCACATCAAGAGGCTCGCTGCATGATTACGTCGGCAAGTGTGTCGGGTGTGTTGGGTTTGTGTTGGGTTGGTTTAGGTAAGCCAACACAGGTTAGAGCCCCTAATTCCGAGGTGTGGATGGCATGTGTGTTGGGTGTGTTGGGTTTGCGCACGCGCGCGCGCAGGCGCGCTTTTTTTAACAGTTATTCCGAAGGTGAGAAAAATCCCTATGCGAGCCTCGATAAACCCAACACACCCAACACACTCAACTCATATTCGCTTAATCCATTGAATTCATTGGCTTTCGAGTGTGTTGGGTTTGTGTTGGGTTTGACTAAATGCGTGTTGGGTAGTGATCGGGAGGCTGGCGATGAGGAATGATCAAGTTTTGCGCCTACAGCAGCAGATGGACCTCGCACTGCATCGCATGGATATGGCTGCGCTCATCGACCAGGCCGAGCGCCTGCGTCTGATTGGCGATCTGATGAAGCATTGGGGGGACCAGCGTTCTCAGCTTGGGCTGGAGGCCAGCTTGGGTAGCCAGATGGGCACCATCATGGAATGGAAGGGCTCAGCGCCACGCGGCGGCTCGTCAGGTTCGCGCATCTTGGTCTCGGGTGCAGGTCTCGACCACGCTGCGGCTGAAGTTGACGCGGCAGTGGCCCAGCTGGAGCGGCGCGATGCGCGGGGGGCCACGTTGGCCAAGCTGGCTCACCATCGATACCTCTTCGGCACAACGGTGCGGATACAAATGCGCGAAGTCGGGCTGGCTGAGGATGCTGATCGCACCTACCGGAACTGGGTAAAGGCCCTGCACCTGCAGGTATTTGCCATCCTGGCCGCTCGCGCTGGGCGAGTGAGGCAGCAGACCGTTCGTCGGGTCAGTATGCGCCGAGTGTGCGCCGAAGATGCGCCGAAGCGGAGAACCGTAAATAGGCTCTTTTCGGTTTTTCCGGTGGCATGTACAAAGGCGTCACGATATGAAAAGTGCGCTTAGGCGCTTCCTCCACAAGCACTGTGCTGTGCAACCTGCTCCGACCTGTCGGAGCATCGAGAACCCTGCCACCCGGCGGGGTTTTCTATTTCCGGCACCGTGTTTTGCCAATGAGGCTTACATGAACAGCGAGCAACAAACGTTAGCCGAACTGCCGATCTGGATGGTGATCGTGCTGTCCTTGGTCGGCGGTGTTTCGGGAGAGATGTGGCGGGCGGACATGGCGGGCGCTCGCGGCTGGGGGCTGATCCGTCGGTTGGCGTTGCGCTCTGGTGCCTGTGTGACCTGCGGGCTTTCGACCAATATGCTGCTGTACGCCCTCGGCGTTTCGGTATGGGCAGCGGCGGCCGTTGGTTGCTTGGCTGCGATGGCCGGCGCCGATGTTGCTATCAACCTCTACATGCGTTGGGCAGCGAAGCGCCTAGGGCTCGAGCAGGCGCCGCCCCAGGCTGGCGAGCCGGGGCAGTGAGCCAACCGGTAGCCCCAGCGGAGGGGGGGGACCCTGGCGACATGGCCGGGGTACGGGACAGGAAACCCGCTCCGCTTTGTTAGCGAGTGCTTCGGCAGCTTACTGAAATTTCAGTGGGTAAAAGTTGAAATGGCGGATTGAAATTTCTGCACCAGTTATAGCTTTCCGACGAGTGGTGGGTATGGTTTCATGCCAGTTCTATTTTTGACTGTGAGATTCAAATGACCGACTACGCCCACGTCCAGAGCATTTCCTTGCAAGCCATCAAAGTATTCCAAGAGCTGCATGACGGGGCTGTGCTTTCTGGCGGCCCCTTGACGGCACCTGGTTCAGCTGGGTTCGTTATCGATTGTAAGAAAACCCATCATCGGCTGCTTGTTACTACCTTGGATCGAGAACCAGGTAAGTGCGCTCTCGTACTGGCCGATCTGAATGATCCTAATGCAGAAGTGAACACCCCTTTCGAGGTGCTGCCTTTGGTAGAAGTGAGTGTCCTCACCCTGGTCAACCTTATGGAGACCAAGTTCGCGAAGTAACCCGCTTGACCCTACAGGGTGGGGCGGTATTCACGCCCCCTCTAGCCGCGCGGTTAAAAAATGGTTCATACCAAATATCTTTCCAAGAGCGCATTCGCCGCTCGTATAGGTAAATCTCCCAGCTACGTAACGTGGTTGAAGGACCACAACCGTCTCGTGATGGCTCCAGACGGAAAGCAGGTAGATGTAGTCGCCACGGAATCTCTCATTAGAGAAACCGCTGATCCCAGCAAGGCTGCGGTTGCCGCTCGACACGAACAAAACCGAGTCGAGCGGGATGTCCGCAGCCAGCTTGATCCAGTTGCCCAGGTCCATGCGCTGCAGCCTGTGGCCCCTGCGGCCGGCACAGGCCCGGACTTTCAGAAGGCGAGGGCGCATCGCGAATACTACCTGGCCCAACTTGCCGAGGCTGAGTTCAACAAAGTTCAAGGCAACCTGGTAGAGCGCAGGTTTGTGGAGGATGCAGCCTTCGCCGCT
This sequence comes from Pseudomonas sp. NPDC090592, assembly GCF_044769185.1. Taxonomy (NCBI): domain Bacteria; kingdom Pseudomonadati; phylum Pseudomonadota; class Gammaproteobacteria; order Pseudomonadales; family Pseudomonadaceae; genus Pseudomonas; species Pseudomonas sp. NPDC090592. Next base: position 2,296 of record NZ_JBIVXJ010000017.1, on the reverse strand, counting down.
GGCCGCACCCTTCGAGACCTTGTGTTTGGTCTTGCGCCACAGCTCGCTGCCGAGCTGTCGGGTATGAGCGATTCCTGGGAAATCGAAAAGCACCTTACGGGCGCATTTCGCCAAGTCTTTGAAGATGCGGCGAAGATGAGCGGCGCCGATCTTGAACAAGCCATGACACAGAGCTGAGCCTATGCCCACCGGATACGCGGACGGTGCGAAGGTGTACCGCGAAGCGTATGGCCGTGGGCTCAAGCCCGACCCCGAGTTGTGGGTGGATGAATGGTCTGACGAGTACATGCGGATTCCGCGTGATACCGGTGCAGCCGAGCCCGGCAAATACCGCACGGCGCGAACACCGTACGCCCGAGAACCCATGCGCTGCCTATCACCTGCGCACCCCTGCAAGCGCGTCATCACCATGGTCGCCTCGCAGCTCATGAAAACGCAGATCGCCCTGAACTGGATTGGGGCGCTGATCCACATGTCGCCCTCCAACATTCTGACCTTGCTGCCGAGCTTGGCTCTATGTGGCGCTCACCGGGTAGTGATGGCGTCGAACGCCATCCTGATGATCCATAACCCCTACACCTGGGCTGGTGGTAATGCGGAAGAGCTGCGTCGAGTAGCCGATGTGCTCGATCAGGCTTTCGAGGTGATCATTGCGGCCTACAAGGCGAAGGCGCCCGGCATTGATGAAGCCGAGTTGCGCCGCATGGTCAACGACGAAACGTGGCTCACTGCTCAAGAGGCGCTTGAGCTGGGGTTAGCGGATGAAGTCGGAAATGGCCTGCAGGTTCGGGCCTGTCTAGGCCAAGGCACTGCCATGGCGCGGTATCGGAAGACCCCAAAGGCGCTGCTGGACCAGTTGGCAAGTAACTCGCAGCCGCCGGTAGATGGCCCAGCAACGCCTTCCGAACCTCCGGCTCCAGACCCTGCTGACGCCACAGCGCTGGCCTTGATGATCACCCAGGCATGCGCGAAAGCAGGAATCGGCAATCTGGTGGAGTCACTAATTGCGTCGACCAAGCTGACCAGCCCGGCCACGGTGCAAGCTGCACTGAAGCGTGCCAAGGACGTTCATGGCTTGTGTGTTCCCGCTCGCCTGCCGGAGCTGACCGCTGAATTTGTGACGGCTGGACTGGAGCCCGATGCGGTGCGGGCGCGGTTGTTTGAAAAGGTTGTTGGCTCAGGAAAGGGAATCGAGATCGACAACAGCCTACCACCGGCTGACGACGAGCCGGAGAAGGTCAAGGCGCAACTCCCCAATCCATCCAGTATCTGGGCTGCCCGTCGGCAGGCCGCCAATAAAGGAGCACGACCATGAGCACCATCCTTCAGGAACCGGTTCACGCCGGTGAGTTCCTGCTTTCCGAAGGTCCGGGCAAGATTTCCCGCGAAGCCATCGACGTAGCCCCCGGGCCGGGCTTGATTGCGGGCCAGCTGCTCGGTTTGGTTACCGCAACCAGCCAATTCACGGCGTATGACCCCGAAGCCGAGGACGGCAGCGAGAAGGCCGTTTGCATTCTGTATGCCGCTCTCGGCGAGTCCGACACGGTTCGCCGTGGTCGAGCTGTTGTGCGGCTGGCGGAGGTCAGCGAGGCCTTGCTGACTGGCGTTGACGCCGATGCCGAGCAGGCTCTGGCAGCGCACTTCATCATCCTGCGCTGACCTGCAGTTTTTCTATTCCACACCCCGCCCTGAGCGGGGCTCTTACTTTCTGGAGTACCTCATGGCTGAGATTGCCATTTTTCAAGACGATGCATTCGGCGTTGCTGCTCTGACCGCTGCCATCAACGATCAGGAATACGTGCCCGGCCGCCTGGCTGCTCTCGGTCTTTTCCAGGAGGAGGGCGTTGCGACCCTCACCGTGCAGATTGAAAAGGACGGCGATACGCTCGCTCTGGTGCCTGCTGGGGAGCGTGGCACTTCTGGCCTGGTGGTTGGCGGTAGCAAGCGCACCCTGATCCCTTTCAACACCGTTCACCTGCCGCAGCGTTTCGCGATCAAGGCGGACGAGATTCAGGGTATCCGCGCTTTCGGCACACTGACCGAGCTGCAGGCGGTACAGGATGTGGTGAACAAACGCTTGCCTGGCGTCAATGTGGTTGACGGGCTATGGCGAGGTACTGGGCGACTGGTGCCTCGTAAGCGTGGAGGAGGAACAGAGCAACCTGCTGGCAGGTGGCATCCCACGAAAACAAGGCTTTACCCTAATGCCAGTCAGTTAAGCTGACTGGCATTTTCATTTTCGGGTCGGATATTTTGCGGGTCGTTGCTTCACTACTCTTGGGAACCAACGATCAGG